>NZ_CAWUDG010000022.1:0-75721 GCF_963920885.1 Anabaena sp. CCY 0017
GTTTCAAAATCGCCTTGTTTGCAGTTTTATCGCTGGATGTTTGCAGTTCGCTACATCTAACTGTCTACAAGTAGTATGACTGTCTATGTGTGATACACGACTCGAAAGGTTATCCATGATAAAAATATATCTGGAGTAATTTTTAGGCAGGCATTAACTGACCGTGTACACCAGTGTATCTGCAACATCCAGTCGTTGTCATACCTGATCGAGGGATGGCATCGACTCTGGAAAAATTGCTCACATCTCTCGAAAGTCAAGAATAACAATAATTTGAGTCTTCTGAGTGATAATTTATCTGTCTAAAACAGCAAGATTTTTGATACGATCAATTGAAATTACCCGTTATACCGCCCAAAAGTGCGTATCAGAACTCCCACTGTCTTACAAATGGAAGCTGTCGAATGCGGTGCGGCCTCCTTAGCGATTATTCTTGCCTACTACAATCGCATTGTCCCTTTAGCCGAACTTCGCATTGAGTGCGGAGTTTCCCGTGATGGCAGTAAAGCCTCTAATATCATTCTTGCGGCTCAACGGTACGGAATGGAAGTTGGAGGTTTCAAAGCCGAATTAGAACAACTGCAAGAATTATCCCCTCCCTACATCGTCTTTTGGAAGTTCAATCACTTTCTAGTTGTGGAAGGATGGAACAAAAATTGGGTGTTCCTGAATGACCCGGCTACAGGCCCCCGCAAAATTTCCTGGGAGGAATTTGATCAAGGGTTTACTGGGATAGTGCTGTTAATAGAACCGGGCGCAGACTTTCTCAAGGGAGGACGCAAACCTAGTGTGATCTCATCCTTGCGCGATCGCCTACAAAATTCACTTGGAGCTATTTTATACTGTATCTTGGCAGGATTTTTGCTAGTTCTGCCTGGTTTAGCAATTCCGGTATTCAGTCAGATATTTGTAGATCAGGTACTAATAGAAAATCGCACCGAATGGTTGCGTCCCTTGATTTTAGGAATGTTCCTCACCACCTTGTTTCAAGGACTGCTGACCCTATTACGACTGCGCTTTTTGCGAAAACTGAGAATTAAGCTGGCGGTGGGAATGTCTACTCGCTTTATGTGGCATATCCTCAGATTACCTGTGAGATTTTATGCCCAAAGATATGCCGGAGAAGTCAGTAATCGCGCCAATTTGAATAGTAAAGTGGCTCAGATACTTTCTGGGCAATTGGCAACCACAGTCATTGATGCAGTAATGGTATTATTCTATGCTGTGGTGATGTTTACCTATGATGGTGTACTGACTTTAATTGGTATCTGTTTTGCCGCTATCAATGGACTAGCTTTGCAATGGTTAGCACGACATCGGGCGGATGCAAATATGCGCTTGGTGCAAGATTGGGGAAAAGCCGATGGGGTGAGTATTGCCGCACTTCAAAGTATGGAAACATTGAAAGCATCGGCTTTGGAATCGGATTTCTTTACCCGATGGTCTGGATATTACGCCAAAGCCATTAGCGCCCAACAAGAGTTAGAAGTTTCAAATCAGATATTGGGGGTTTTGCCAATATTACTCACCTCTTTAACCTCGATGTTAATTTTAGTGATTGGGGGTTGGCGAGTCATGGATGGAAACCTCAGCATCGGGATGTTAGTGGCTTTTCAAAGCTTAATGCTAAGTTTTCAGCAACCTGTTAATACCTTGGTAGATTTCGGTACTACCCTCCAAGAATTAGAAGGAGATTTAAATCGTTTAGATGACGTTTTAGGTAATTCCCTAGATCCAGAAGTGGAGACAAAGAAACAAATCCAAAATCCAACATCCAACATCCAAAATTTAAAGGGTTATGTAGAGTTACGAAATATTACCTTCGGTTACTCCCATGTAGATCCACCGTTGATTGAGAATTTTAGTCTATCGTTGCAAGCAGGACAAAGAGTAGCTTTAGTGGGTGCGAGTGGTTCGGGAAAATCTACCCTCGCTAAACTTATTTGTGGACTTTATCAACCGTGGGAGGGGGAGATTCTTTTAGATAAGACTCCCAGAAGCGAGATTCCACGAGAGGTTTTGGCAAATTCCCTATCACTGGTAGAACAGGATATCTTTTTGTTTGGGGGTACAGTGCGGGAGAATTTGACCTTGTGGGATACTACAGTCCCAGATGAGCAATTAATCAAAGCCTGTCGGGATGCAGCTATTCATGAAACTGTGATAGCAATTCCAGGGGGATACGATGGGAAATTGCTGGAAGGGGGTGTAAATTTAAGTGGAGGACAGCGCCAACGCTTAGAAATTGCCCGTGCTTTGGTGAAAAATCCGGCAATTTTGGTGATGGATGAAGCGACTTCTGCTTTAGATGCCCAGACAGAACAAATTATTGTGGAAAATCTGCATCAGCGCAACTGTAGTTGTATTTTGGTAGCCCACCGCTTGAGTACCATTCGGGATTGTGAGGAAATTATTGTTTTGGAAGCGGGTAAGGTGGTGCAGCGCGGTACTCACGAGGAATTATGGCAGGAAGGGGGAGTGTATGAGAGATTAATTCGTTCAGAGGAAAGTTAGCCTATCACTGCTCAATTATTACTAGACATAGGAGTGAAAAAGATTGTGGAGACGTTCCTAGTAACTTCTATACAAGGGTTCTAGGAATCGTATATTTAATTTCTGGAGATGTCTACTGAAAAAAAAGCCTACTGTTAAGAAGATTTAACAATAGGCTGAAACGCATTGATCATAGGTTAAGTCAGTGAAAGGGAAGTCGTTCTTCTCCCTTAATGTATTGATTCACATCTCAAAGTCATTTCTGGCAAGGTTTGTGGTAGGTTCCCATTTAACAGTGGGGACGGCATCAACGCCCCACTAACAGCCCACTAAGTAGTTACGCAGCATCAACTATATCAAAAACCAAAATGTCACCTCCGCCACTACCACCACCGGCTGGTCTCCCTCTCCCTGCTGCAATTATTGCCAAATCTGCTAAGAGGAGTTTGGAATCTGGACTTAATTGAGAGAGTTTAGACTGCTTATGACTGTTGTTTTTCTTGTTGTTCTTCATTGTTTTATTGGATGGTATTGAGTATATGTTTTGGGTTTGAACTCGCTCACTCACTACATACGACAGTCAAGATGTTTTATGCACTATCGCTTTTTACAGTGAAAAGGTATTAGGTGGAGCATCAGTTTTGGCACAGTTTGTGATATTTCTAATGCTGTTTTTGGAGAAAATAACGGCGCTGTTCTCGATTCAGTTGCTTTGGTGTTAACGATTTTCTAATCCAAACTTCCGTTAACTGTAGCTAGTCACTAGAATATCTGGCAACCTATGCGTATAGCCCCCGGACACATTCGCAACATCAGACAGTGAGAGTTTAGTGAGTTTGGACTCTTTAGGGTTTTGTTTGGTTTTATTTTTCTTCATTGTTTTCATGGATATAATCTCCTTCTGTTCGCCTGATATTGGAAGAATCATTCCAACACCTGGGCTTTGGTTGAATTGATAGTATTAATTTAGTCTGAGGTTGTAAGAGCGCACATCAGATCAATGTCATGACTTAACCATGACATTTGTCATTACTAAATTTACTTTCTCCAGACACCTGCATATCTAGCAGAATTACCATCCACATAACCAGTTAAATTCGGTGTGCGAAGACCACTATTCTGTTTTTACGGTAAAGAAATATTCGCTTGAACAGAATCACTCATCAATCTGGTAAAATTCAGGACATGATAAAATTCCCTTACTTTAGATACCCAGACAGAGCAAATCATTGTGGAAAATTTTTATCAACGACATAGGTTTCCTATGCCCATATAACTTGCAGTTCTGCTTGATTTTCAGCATTTTTACCATGTTCACCGACTATAAACTTTAATCGTGCTGAGGCAATTTCGTCATCGGAACAGTAGTTGTCCATAGCGATCGCCTGATGTAAGGTGATACCATGATGACGCTTTACATTTGCAAATGCGTTTTGAATAAGCTCAATTAATGCTTGTAATTTTAAAGACTCTAGCATAATTATCTGATGAAGTTTAATTTTAACTACTAGAGTTGGGACAATGGATGCCCTATTATTTATATAAATTTAAAAATCTTAACCCCAGAAATATTATAAAATTCCCAAAAGGTTTTATCTAGAAAAATAGATAATTAGCTTTTGGGATTTCTATTTTCTGATACTTTCTGGGGGAAAGGTCTTCACACAATACTAAAACCTTCGTACAGGTAAATATCGCCATTCACTATCATTACCAGCGCCAGTAACTTGGGCAAGTTGTTCTTCATCAAGTTTCAGAAGGTTGATATCCCAATTTTTTTGTTTTTGTTTGAGATTGTAATTTTTCTTGTTCATTGTTTTTATTTTTTCAAAGGTTATTTATTTTTTAAAGAACGCCTCTTTTGAGAGTCACGTTGCTATAACTTTTGAATCTAGGCAAATCGCCACCAGTGATTTGAGTAAGTTGTTCTTCATCAAGTTTCAGAAGGCTAATATTCCAATTTTTTTGTTTTTGTTTGAGATTGTAATTTTTCTTGTTCATTGGTTTTATTTTTTCAAAGATTACTTGTTCTTGATTCGTGTAGTAGGAGGAGATTTAACAATAATGGATTTATTCACAGTTCAAAGTTATTGTTTCCATCGCTATCGCATTCGAGTTTCCAGATACATTATAGGAGTGTATTGCAAGTCCAAGCTGTTTAATGTTGGCAGCACCAGTTACTTGGTTAAGTTGTTTGTCATGGAGTTTAGGAAGGCTGATATGCCAATTTTTTTGCTGTTGATTTAAATTTGACTTCTTCTTGTTCATTGGTTTTATTTCTCCAAAGTTACTTATTCTTGATTCTTGCGTCACCTATAGATTATGTTTGACTGTTATGGGAATTCTAACCTTGATTCCTGAAGGTAGTTTTCCACCCCCTGAAATACCGTTGAGTTGTTCTAGAGTCAGAGTCTGCAATTCTACAGATTTTTGGGAAGTTTGTATTTCTTGGTTGAATTTTTGGATATTTTTGTTATTCATTGTCTGAATTCCTCTGAGGATAATTTACTAACGAGATACTTCAAATTGCATCGAGATTGAAATACTTTAAAAGCCCATTCCTAACAATATTTAACAATGGGCTAAATTGTATTATCGAGTTTCATTCACTTACTCAACACTTTCCATGCTCTAAATTTAGCTTCAAGCAGATTACATAATTGAGCGATGGCAAGTTAATTAGACCCTGGGATATTCGCTCGTTCGACACCAGAAGGCTGCATTTTTTTCAGGCTTGTTTGTCTCCGCTGACATTTAACGTGTGTTTTGGTTTCTAAGCTAGATGGTTCGATATTTTCTGGTCCAACAATCAGTGTTTGATAATTAGCAGCTTTATCAACCACGATTTCGCCAC
Source organism: Anabaena sp. CCY 0017 (assembly GCF_963920885.1). Lineage (NCBI taxonomy): Bacteria > Bacillati > Cyanobacteriota > Cyanophyceae > Nostocales > Nostocaceae > Anabaena > Anabaena sp. CCY 0017. Next base: position 5,348 of record NZ_CAWUDG010000022.1, read on the forward strand.
ATTTATTGACTGATTTATCTTGGCGTGATTTTATTTGGCCTTGAGCATCAATATATCTGATTTGGTATCGTTTGCTAGGAGTTAATCCTGTTACCACGACTTCACCTCTACTAGTTTTATAAGCTTCGGCGGCAGTACCGATCGCACTATGAGTTAGCACGAGTATTGCGGCGATGGACGCTGTAACAATTGAAAAGTTGTTGTTCTTCATTTTTTTCGTGGATGGGATTGAATATATGTTTTGGGTTTGAATTCCCTCACTGACTACATACGACAGTCAAGATGTTTTATGCACTAATCGAGTTTCATTCACTTACTAAATACTTTCCATGCACTATTCTGGAAATTTAGGCAATCTCCAGTCGGGTATCTCTCTAACTTTGAAATCGTCTGGACGCTCACGTCCTGAACCCGCACCAGCAGATATCTTGCTCAAATCATCCAATGACAGTTTTTCTGGGGAAGCGTTGATTAAAGATTGTTGCTTGGTTTGCAGTTGTTGATTTTTCATGGTTATAATCTTCTTTTGTTTCCTTATATGGGAACGATAATTCCATTACCTGGGCTTTGGTTGAGTTGATAGTATTAATCTAATCTGAGGTTATAGAAAAGCACATCTGATCAATGTCACGACTTCTGAATGACATTTGTCATGATTGGAAAGTTAAATATTTTTTCTGGAATTAGTCAACATCAAAGTGAAGGACTTAATATAAAATGTAACTACCTTATAAAAGGAAGATATTTCATGAATAAATATCAACAAAAAAATATTACAAAACTGATTAATAAAAATGAACTTCAACTATTGAGTGAGGAAAACTCAGAGATATAGTTGGTGGTGCATTGTTGCTTCCTGCTGTACAAGCTGCACGAGAAAGCGCCAGAAAATAACCCTAATCTAAAAATGAACAGGCACCCAAACAAGAAATGTAACTCAACTAATTCAGAAATCAAGTAGTAGGGTTGGTGCTAACTCCTGAGCAAGATCAACCATCAATCTGGTAAAATTCAAGACATTATCAAAACTCCCTGGCACATGACAGAAAAAGCCCTACGGGAACTAGCATCAATCCTCAACCCCACCGCCAACCTCCCTCAAGGAGAAACTCCCCTACTCATTGCTGCGGGTGCAGTAGGGAAAGCTTTGGGTATCACCATTCGTCCCCCCGCCCAATCTGAAAATCTTAATGGACTTCATGAAACCTTAGAGGGAATCGCCCGTGCTTCCGGTTTCCGCACCCGTCGAGTTACTCTTACCCCTAACTGGTGGAAAACAGATTGTGGTTCCTTCCTCGCTTTTACTGGGGAAGAAAATCTGCCTGTCGCCCTCTTACCGATTAAAGCTGCCAAGTATGAAATACTCAACCCAGTAGAATTGACACGCACCCCTGTCAATTACCACACCGCCTCCGAAATCGCCCCCATCGCTTATACCTTTTATCGTCCTTTACCAGACAAAGAAATTACGGTACTGGATATCCTGCAATTTTCTCTGAGAGGTAGTACCGCAGACTTGCTAAAAATCCTCTGTGTGGGAGTAATTGCTACTTTGTTGGGAATGTTTACACCGCAAATAACAGGTATCCTCATCGATTATGCTATCCCCGATGCTAACCGCAAGTTATTAATTCAGATGGGTTTGGGGTTGTTAGCGACTAGCTTTGGGGTGATGATATTTCAATTGGCTCAAAGTTTTGTCATCCTCAGATTGCAAACCCAAATTAGTGTGGATACTCAAGCTGCTGTTTGGGATCGATTGCTGAAACTCAAACCAGCTTTTTTTAGCCAATATTCCACAGGAGATTTACACAACAGGGTTTCAGCGATTTCCCAGATTCGTAATCGTCTGAGTGGTAGCATTCTGCGATCGCTCTTTACAAGTATATTCACCCTGCTAAATCTGGGACTGTTATTAATTTATAGTTTCCCCCTGGCATTAGTAGCGATCGCGATCGCATTAGTGGCGGTAATTATTACTACTGTATCAGGTGTGATTACCCGTCAAAAAATTCGACCTCTCCAACAGCTTTCGGGAGAAATCTTTGGACTGACGGTGCAGTTAATCGGTGGAGTCTCAAAATTGCGCGTTGCGGCGGCGGAATCAGAAGCGTTTGCTTGCTGGGCAAAAAAATACACTCAGCAGGTAAAACTGATGTTGAGTACTCAGTTCCTGGAAGATATACTCACCGCTTTTAATATCATGCTGCCAGTGACAAGTTCAATGCTGCTGTTTGGCTTGAGTGTATCTTTAATAGGACAGTCTGCGGGGGAAACAGGATTATCTACTGGCACATTTTTGGCATTTAATACCGCCTTTGGGACATTTATCAGCAGCGCCACCCGATTAAGCAACACCCTGATTGATATTTTAGACATCACCATTTTATGGGAACGCGCCCAACCTATTTTGCAGACAAAGCCAGAAGTTGATGCTCACAAATTCCATCCCGGAAGGCTTTCCGGTCAACTAAAATTAGACCAAATTTGCTTTCGCTACCGCCCGGATAGTGCTTTAGTTTTAGATAATATCACCCTAGAAGCCCAAGTAGGGGAGTTTATTGCTATTGTCGGGCCATCGGGAAGTGGCAAATCCACTATTGTGAGATTACTGTTAGGATTTGAAACCCCAGAAGCGGGAATCATCTCCTATGACGGTAGAGATTTGTCAGGAGTGGATATTGTAGCAGTGCGGCGACAGTTAGGGGTAGTGCTGCAAAATGGACGCATTATGAGTGGTTCAATTTGGGAAAATATTGCTGGGGGTGCAATTATCACTGAAGATGAAGCCTGGACAGCGTTGCAGATGGCGGGATTAGCGGATGATATTCAAGCAATGCCAATGGGGATACATACTATTATTTCTGAAGGGGGTGGCAATCTTTCTGGGGGACAACGACAGAGGTTGTTTATCGCCCGTGCTTTGGTACATAAACCACAAATTTTGTTATTTGATGAAGCAACATCTGCATTGGATAATCGTACCCAGGGGATTGTGACTCAGAGTTTAGAACAGCTGGGGGTAACTCGCGTGGTGATTGCCCATCGCTTGAGTACGATTCGTCATGCAGATAGAATTTATGTGCTGCAAGCTGGGAAAATTTTACAGCAGGGGAGTTTTGAGGAATTGGCCTCGGTGGAGGGGTTGTTTGCTGATTTGATGGCGCGACAGATGGTGTAGTAGCAATTTGCCAACGGGAATAAGCTTTCAAGAAACATATTCGGTAGGGTGGGAAATAGGAGTGAGTTCTCGGTATTTTTGCTCTAAAACTATTGGTAAGCTGTCGCGCCTCTAAATCATATATCCCACATTCAGCAGGTAAAACCAGAAAAAAGGTATTTTAATCTAAGTGGACAGAAGGTAGCTAAAGTGAAAACAGAACTACAAGTAGATGTTAAAGACATTGACCATTTAGGGATAATCGCTGGAATTATAGATGAAATAGGGATTGTGGAGATAATAGATCAAGAAATAGGGACTCATGCACAAGAGAAAGTTAGTGCTGGACTTGTGGTTAAAGCGATGATAATCAACTGCATGGGGTTTATAACTGCTCCATTATACTTATTTAGTCAATTTTTCGTAGGGAAAGCAACAGAACATCTAATAGGTGTGGGAGTAGAAGCTGAACATCTCAACGATAGTAGATTAGGACGAGTACTAGATCAATTATATGAATATGGTGTTAGTCTCTTATTCTTAAAAATAGCCTGTGTAATGGCAGAATGTTTTGGAATTAAAATATCAAATGCTCATATTGATGGTACGAGTTTGTCAGTTCATGGAAAATACCTGAAATCAGTTGAAGGAGAACAAAATTCTGCTGAAGATATACTTTCGTTAGAAGAAGAATCAGAACCAGTAGCAATAAACATTAATCATGGTTACTCTCGCGACCATAGACCAGACCTGAAACAATTTACATTAAGTTTGTTAACGACTGGAGAAGAAGGAATTCCATTATTTATGCAAGTCGGAGATGGGAATGAATTAGACCAGAATGCTTTTCCCAAAATGATTCAAGAATTTCAGTCTCAATGGCTTGGAGAACAACCTGAAGTATATGTAATGGATGCGGCTTTTTATACTGAAAAGAACCTGAAACAGTGCAGTGAGAGCATAAATTGGATTAGCCGAGTACCATTAACCATCAAAGCAGCCCAAGAATTAACTCAAATTTTATTGCCAGAACAATTTATCAAAAGTAATCTGTATGAAGAACATAGTTTTTGTGCTGTGTGTAGTGAATATGCAGGGATAAAACAAAGGTGGATTATAGTAGAAAGTGAATTACGTCGAGATGCTGACTTAAAAAAAATATTAAAGCGAATTGAGCAGTCATTAATATTAAAAATAAAAAGTCTAAAAAGCTTACAGAATAAAGAGTTTGCTTGTGAAGCCGATGCTTTAATTGCCGCAAAAGATTTTGAGAAAACCCTCAATTATCATCTATTAGATGAACTAAAAATTTTAGCTAAACCCCATTATCAACGTCGGGGCAAACCTAAACCAGGAGATGAAGTTAGTGACTATACTTATCATATTCAAGCAAATTTAGTAGAAAATAAAATCGTTATTAAGACCCATCGTAATCAAGCGGGGCGTTTTATTTTAGCCACTAATTCGTTAGATGAAAAAAAGTGGACTAATGATAATGATCTGATTTTACAAGAATATAAGGGACAACAAACTACGGAAAGGGGATTTCGCTTTATCAAAGATCCTCTATTTTTTGCCTCACGAGTTTTTCTGAAAAACACTAAACGAATCATGGCACTGGCAATGATTATGACATTAGCTCTCATGGTTTATAGCTTAGGGCAGCGTCAACTCAGACAATCCTTAAAACTTACTAATTCTCACCTCCCTAACCAAAAAGGTAAGCTCACTGCTCAACCTACTTTAAGATGGATTCTTCAATGTTTTCAGTCAGTTCATTTAGTATTTGTCGATGGGATTAAATCTTTTATTCAACTCACAGATAGACAAAAACTGATTTTACAGTTCCTTAGTCCATCTTCTCACCGATATTATTTTTTGTCTTAAATTACCTGCTGAATGTGGGATATATTTTAGAGGCTAAAACCCTTGTCTAGCCTAGAGTTGGTTAAAAACTAGGTGCGTAACAGCTTATGCCATTTATCTCTTGTGCCGTTAGTTTAAAGCAAGGTTGAGTCAATTTGGAAAATGTCGTTCAGAATTTTCGGTCTCTGAGTTCTGCTTGGGATTTTGGAAATTATTCTTCAAACTGGGTTTGCAACAATTAATCAGTGGTTGATTAGCTATTTCTTCTAAGCCAGCCGAATTTAGTAAAGTTGTCCAATTTGTTAGTAAAATCTCATTTTTAGGACTGATATGGCGTAATTCTGCTAAACTTATAATAGCATCGTACCAAACACCATTTGCGGCATAAAGCGTCGCCTTTTGTTGCGGTGTTGCTTGTTTGAGTTGTGCTGTTAATGTGGAATTTGGGTCAATTCTTTGCACCCAACCATCGGCATAATCAAGTTTCGTCGGCTGTTTTTGGTCGCATTGAACCCGGACTTTAAAAAACCAGTGATACATTTTTCCCACCTGCAATGAGGCTTCACTTGGTGGTAAATGAACGCTAATAATTCCTGGGGATTCTGGTGGGGTCAGGTAAGTTCGGTATAAAGTCTGACTTTTGTTCTGGGTTTGCTCTTGCAAAACAAACTCAATGTTGGCTATAGATGAAGCATTATAGGGAACAAAAAACAAGAAGTAAGGATGTTCAGCGTTGGTTAAACCCCAAACTTGAGTGATGGGAATAACCGCTTGCGTACCTTGGTCTAGAGTCTGTTGATAGATCGGGACTAAGGCTGTTAACGTTTGATTAGCAGCGTCGCATCCACGGCTTGCAGCCCCACTTCTAGAACCGGTTGCACTTCGGTCTGGTGGTGGCGGTGGTGGGATAAATTCGACTGAGGCCAGATGATGATTAACTGGTAACGCCTGGAGTTGTAGAGGGGAAGATATGTTACTAATGAATGCTATGCCCAAGGCTATGGTTAATTGCAGGTTTTTCATAATTCGTTGTCAAGCAAAAAGATATTTTATGATTTTTTCATCGGCTTGATGATGGCTACTAGGATAACAGCACTACAAACTAAAGCGATCGCCCCAGGTATAAAGGAACCCAACAACTGTATAATGAGGCATATCTAGGATTTATTATTTTTGTCAAGCCTTAGAGAACAAGGCGTTAATACATCACTCATCCTGGTAAATTGGTGCAGGTATTGAACAAGATAGGCGGCTTGCAGCCCCACTTCTAGAATCGGCTGCGGAAATGCGCCTAATCTAACCTAGTAAATATTATATAAAAATCCGATTTGATTATTGAAAAAATCTAAGTATATGTAGTGGCGTGACAAACTTAAAATGTTGCAAAAAATTGTAGGTTGGGTTGACGTAAGGAAACCCAACATCATTGGCAGCGTTGGGTTGCGCTGCGCTTAACCCAACCTACTTCTATTGCACTATTTTAGGCTTGTCAGTCCACTACGTGTGTTTCATAAATCAAATATGAGTCCTATAATAGATATAAACATTATTTAAAAGTAAGAAGTAATAATGACAACTCAAGCAGAAATAATCAATCAATTAAAAGCTCTCGAAGCACTTTCTCAACAGGGAGGATATAGTGATATCTTGGCTTCATCACTCAGAAAGATTATCAATCAAGAAAAAGAAAATATTCAACAGCAAATTAAAGAATTAGAAAATGATTTACAAGCATTTGAACAACAGTATCAATTATCATCGGTAGATTTTTATCAACAATTTAAAACAGGTCAATTAGGAGATGAAGCAGATTTTGTGGAATGGAGTGCTTTTTATCAAATGTTGTCTGATTTAGAAGCTCGTTTAATGTTACTTAAATCTTGCTAGAAATTATTGATTTAATTACTCAAGAAATTATATAGGAAGTATTAAAGTTCTAAACCTCACATTATTCATTTCTGCGATTTTCTTCAAGAAGTCAGAAATCTCTGGGATCAAAAGCAAAAATGCCATGTCTGGTGTTGACACGGCTGTGGTTAAATTATATTTTAGTAATTAAATTAATTTACGCTTTAACTGCGGCTTTGCGTTTGCGAAGTGAGGTTACGCCAAAAGCACCTAAGCCCAAGATACCCATAAGGGAAGCAGGTTCGGGAACTGAAGCTAAATCTACATCACCAGTGAAAGTAATCTGGTAGTCTCCAAGATTGTTGCCCAAAAAGTTACCATCAGTCTGAATCCCATTAATGGCTTCGGAGAGAGAAAATGAAAAATCGGAAATCGCCAGGGTATAATTACCAGGATTCAGAAACTGTGATAAAAAGGAATCCAAAGTGCTTACAGAGCCATCTGAACCCCCCACTGAAATTAAACTATCGTCGTTACCGGCAATTAAATCACTTGTGTCCAATAAGCCATCATTGCTGAACAGATAGATTTGGGAGTCTAAACTAGAACTTCCGTTTCCGAAGTCGATATCATTTGCCAAAACATCTATTGTTACTATACCTGCTGTATTGACAGCGAAGTTCCAATAATCAACAGTGGTGGTTTCTGGGGTGGGTTTAGTAATACTACCTGTGACAATGGTAGCAGCTTGAGCAGAAGCAACTGTTCCCAATGCTAGAAAAGCTGCACCTGCAGTAGCCATTGATAACTTTGTCAATACATTTACGGTAGTCATAGTATTTTTGCCTGAAAAACGAGTTTTTTGTTGCTTTCGATGCCACTGATACTAATACGACTGTTTAACGCCTGTAAATTGGTTTTCAGCAACTTCACAGAAAATTTACTGAGAGAAAAGACTACATTTTCGGGGGGGGGGTAGCGTTAAATACTTATAGTGTAAGGCTTTCAGATAGATGAAGTAGTATATTTAACTAATTCCAGTATATAAAGTTATTATGCTGCACTTCGGTCTGGTGATGGCGGTGGTGGAATAAATTTAACTAAGGCAAGTCCCTGATTAACCAGTAATGTATTGAGTTGAAGAGGGGAGAATATGTTACTGGTTAACCCTATCCCCAAGGCTATGGTTAATTGAAAGTTTTTCATAATTGGTTGTCAAGCAAAAAGATATTTTATGATGGTTTCATCTGCTTGATCACGGCTACTAAGATGACAGCACTACAAACTAAAGCGATCGCCGCAGGTACGAAAGGAACCCAACAACTATATAGTATTAATAATATCAGGCAAAAACCGTATAAACTCAGAAATGCTACCCCAACTGCCAAGCCTAAATAAGTGAGTTTTCGCAGATAAACCACCAGCAAACCCCCTGTCATCGCCCAACCCCAAACCCAAATCACTTCCCCCCAGACATTCCAAGTCCATAACAAAGGTCGCTCATCCAAAGCCGCACTCAACAACTGACTCACCATCTGTGCTTGTAAACAAACTCCTGCTATTTCCTGTGGTTTACCTCCAGAAGCAGCGTAGGGAGTCAATGAATAATCACGAAAGCTTTCGGCTGTTGTGCCAATTAAAACTATCTTGTCTTTGACGGCATCGGCTTGTAGTTGACCAGCTAATGCTTGTTGTAAAGTAATGCGAGGTGATATCGCTTCTAAGTTAGGAAAGGAGCGATAATTGAGTAAAATTTGGTGTCCTAAAGCGTCAATACCTTGGTAGCCTCCGGTATGGGCTTCGATGGGTTTAAATTTCAGCTTACCTAATTGCCATGCACCATCAGGGCTAAATTGTAACTGAATTCCTTCAGCATATAAATAACGTAATGTCAACTGCACATTTAAGGCATAAGGTACAGTACAGGGAGATGAGGGAGGAGGAGTTAACGCCAACAGATGACGGCGCACCACATAATCAGCATCGATCACAATATCACTAAAACCCAGAGCATCAGGAGAAACTTCTGGTGGTGGTTTGATACCTGGTTTGCTAGTTTGGGGGTCGCTAACTTGACATACTGCCACAAAGCGATCGCTTGTTCTCATGCGTTCTGCCAACTTGGGATAAGCTGGTTGTACAGCATAATCTCTGTATATATCCAAACCAATCACCCGTGGTTGATACGCCTCCAATTTTGCCAACAACTGATCCAAAGCCTCATCTGATAAAGACCCCCGTCTATTCTGAGATTGGGCTTGGACATCTTCTTCCGTAATTTCAATTACTAGTATGCGAGAATCTGGTTTTTCCTGGGGACGCAGACGCAGCAGATGGTCAAACGCCATTAACTCCCATGATTGCAATAAACCAAAATACCGGACTCCCATTAATAATGGTGTGAGAACTATACTGGCAAGCATCACCGCAGACAAAGCTTGTCGTCGGGTTTTCCCCCCCTTAGTTGAAGTTTTAGGTACAGAAGATATTTCCTGACTCTTCTGGTTAACGTGCAATTCTCGCCATAATAGAGGCATTGCTCCTGGATTCTGATAAATTACAGGCAACCAAGTAGCACAGGGAAACTGCGTTTCTAGTCCTTGCAACCGTTCCCGTGCTTCTCTGACTGCTATGTATAAAGATTCCCCACGGGCAAAAGCTTCTAAAAAATACTTGAGGAATTCTTGCGCCACCCGGTCAGGAACTGGTTCTCGCATCACGATAATTTGGGGTATATGCAAATCGGCAAACTCTCGCGCCAAACCCAAACCATCACAAGAATTAAAAATTGCCAAATGTAAACCTCGTGCTACTGCTTTTCGCAAGGCGTACTTTAACTGACTAATTGTTAAACACTCTGTTTGATTAATATCAATTTTTCCTTCATTCCCGCTACCATCAGTAGCACTATGTCCGGCGAAAAACAAAATTTGCCAGTCTTGTTCCCATAGCTGGTCAGTCAGGTCTTTACTTGATGGCTCAACTAAAAAGGTAGTATTGGCATGAGGTAATTCTTTTAAAAGCTGACTATCTGTTTCGATATCAATTCCCTGACTATTACCCAAAATTGCTAAAACTTTCACCTGTGAAGCAGGAGGTGAATTGCGGCTAACTTGTTCATAACTAGGCGCACTCAGAGCGATTTCGGCTTGGGGATAACGTTCTAATAAATCCCACAAATGCCAAGGCAGTTTTTGTAATCTCAGGTCATTGGTTTGTAGTAGTACGCGGATATGGTCTGAAGGTAGCAGTTTTTCCAACCATTTTTCCCGGATAGGGCGAAAAGAAAGAGACGATAGCCAGCTATTTAAATGATATTTCAAAGTATCCGCCGCCTTTTCGCAATCTGCCAAAGAAAAAGTTTGTATTGATTGCTTAGGAATACCAATAGGACGACCAGAAAACTTGAGTTGACAGTAAATAGACCGCCATTGATGGTAACAAAGGGCAATTTCTGAATCTGGTGGTAATTCCCCAGTAATTTCCACAACTGGGCGAACATTTTCATCACCAATTTGCAAAGTTACCGGAAACCCCGCCTCAAAACTGCCTGTACCTAACTTTAAAACTACTAACTTGCCCAACGTCAGCACCCCAGAAATGGCAATCTCACTTACCTTAATAGGACTTACGCAAAAAACCACTCAAACTCATAACTCTGTGTTCTCTGCGCCTGGTGCGGTTTGTTCCTTCATAAATCAAGACATGACACTAAATATATACGAATGCGATCGCAGTATATGCAATCAATCAACCGAGCAAACAGCACTAGACACAGACAAACCACGAGGCGTAACATTTGGGACTTGAGCCACTAGAGATACATTACCATTTTTATCCACAATCCAACCTTGGGCTTCTACAATTTTATCTGTCGGAGATGCAATACTTTCATTAATCACATCACTACTTTGATGCTGATTGATCGTATCTAACGTTATCCATCGGGCTGTAGATACGTCACCTTGGAATGGTTCTATGGGACTGCGGGCGATACCTCCCCGTCCTGTGACAGTAAAAGAACTACGTCTAGCAGAACTTCCAGGGTTACAACTAGAGACAATTTGTTGAGACGCATTCGTGAAATTGTCAGGCAACTCTACCAAACCGCGACTAGGATCTAAATCAGGTGTATTAACTGTGACTGTACCTGACAAGCCAAACTGCGAACTAGCGTCAATGTCATTAGTATTATTTAAGGGTATCGATGGGCGTTCTTCTAGATTAAAAATACTCCGAGCATTGATGTTGATCTTGCCACCTTGCCCTTGAAAAGCATTAGCCACAATATCATTATTTTCATTAGCCGTCGCGACGATAAAACCATCCGGGGCATCAATCGTGATGTTACCACCGTCGCCACCAGCCCCATCAATACCTGCGGTAGTCGAGATTTGACTATTGCGGCGTAATAACAACAGCTCGTCAATTTTGAGCATAATATTTCCGCCCTGACCTGATGTAGTTGTGGCTGAGAGAACCGCTTGATTTTCTAATGACAAGTTGCCAGTTATCACTTCTAAATTACCAGCATCTCCTCCTCCCTGATTGCTTACGCCAATTTCAGCCCCATCTCGCAACGTTAACTTCTGGGTTTCAATCCTCAATTTTCCCGCAATACCGATATCTTGGGAGCTAGTAAACAAACCGCTAGGAAACCGCTCACCGGACTGATCTCGAAAAAACCGTCTATCGGGAATCTGTGGTACTGTGCCAACTAATTCAACTGAATCAGAAGCTTTGATCAAAACATTTCCACCTTGACCGCTACTAAAAGTCCCAGCACCTAATTGCGCTCCTGCTTGGACAATTAATCGAGCCGTATCAATTGTAATTTCGCCTCCATAGCCCTCACCGAGAGTAGTAGCAGACACAGTAGTGGGTTCTCCATTATCAGAAGTGCCAATTAATTGGATCTCGTCAGCCTGGATGTTAATGTTTCCCCCCTTGCCTGTACCGTTTTGAAAAACGGTAACTAAAGTTTGTGCGCCTTTGCTAGCTAGAAACCTGCCCGTATTTACCGTTACAGTACCGCCTTCCCCAGCACCTTGGGTTTGCGCTCTCAAACCACTTCCAAAACCAATCGCTTCCACTAACTCTGCATTTACGAGTATATTGCCTCCCTTACCCTGATTAAAAGTTGTGGCAGTTATCCTTGCCCCATCTAGTAGAATGAGGCTTCCTGTATCAACATCAACTGTAACACTACCACCGTTGCCCGTCTCCCCAGTCTGTGCTACAGTCTGTGCTGCCAAGCTGCTGATAAACCTGCCATTTCGACCAATAGCTTCTACTGACTCCCTGGCATGGATAAATATATCGCCTCCGTCACCTTGACTAAAAGCTGTGGCGCTTACCTGTCCGCCATCCTGGAGAATCAGTTTTCCTGTATGTATCTCTACTCTACCGCCCTTTCCCGCACCAACAGTAAGTGCTGTCAATTGGCTGGGAAATGTGCCATTTTGATCGATGCCAATCACTTCCACTGATTCCCTGGCATGGATAAATATATCGCCTCCGTCACCTTGACTAAAAGCTATGGCGCTTACCTGTCCGCCATCCTGGAGGATCAGTTTTCCTGTATGGATCTCTACTTTTCCACCCCTTCCTGTACCTTGAGTCTGCGCTCCCAAGGTACTGAGCGATGTGCTATTTTGATCGATGCCAATCACTTCTACTGATTCCCTGGCATGGATAAATATATCGCCTCCGTCACCTTGACTAAAAGCTGTGGCGCTTACCTGTCCGCCATCCTGGAGAATCAGCTTCCCTGTATGGATCTCCACGCTACCGCCGTCACCAGCACTCTCAGTGGCAGCAAATAATCCGCTAGAACCAATCGGCGCAATCCCAAGAGCTGCCACTGACTCCGAAGCGTTCACTAGTACATTTCCTCCATGCCCCTGACCGAAAGTTGTGGCGCTTACCTGTGCGCCACCCTGGAGAATCAGCTTCCCTGTATGAATCTCCACTCTACCACCCTCACCAGTATTTTTACTAGTAACGGAAAATAAGCCACTAGCAAAATTTCCAGTTGTGGCGATTCCTGTTGCTTCAACTAACTCTGAGGCGCTGACAATAATCTTTCCTGCATTGCCTTGGCTAAAAGTACTAGATGACACTTGTGCGCCATTTTGGAGAATCAATTTGCCTGTGTTAATTTCTACATCACCAGCTTTGCCGATACCTGTTGTTTCAGTTAAAATAACACTAGCTTCGTCATTGGGGGCTGTGCCACTGGCTGCAATAGACTCAGAAGCTCTGATGCTGATAGTTCCTCCACTCCCCTCACCCCGTGTTAGGGACAAAATCAATGAACCATCTTGTAGCACCACTCGCCGTCCCTGCATTTGAATATTGCCACCTCTAGCACCACTAGTATCAATAGCAGCAGTTTGGGAGAGGCGAATTTCTTGGAAGTTCTGCACACCCTGATTGCTCAATTCCCAGCCTGGGTTCGTTGGGGTAAGACCTAATAAACCTTCTCCTTGAACGCTCCAAACTTCAATTCGCCCTGATTCGGCACTCAAACTTCCGCCTTCCAGCACGACTTCACCTCCAGCCAGCGCCAAGGTTTGACCGGGTTTTACCTCCAAACCACCAGTGCGATTAACTTCAATTACTTCACCAGTTTCCTGATTAATACTGAGTTCATTACCCTGCCCCTGTACGAAAATTCTGCCTGCATCCTGTCCGTATTGCAAGCCAATGGGAACATTAAGCGTTAGTAAAGGAGGAGCAGAGGGGTTAGTAGTGCTAAATTCTATGCCATCATTAAATTTGATGCTCTGGGCAGTACTGGACAAAAAAGACCCACGAAGGTCAAGCCTTGCATTAGGGCCAAAAATAATCCCATTGGGATTTAGTAAAAATAGATTGGCTCCACCGTTGACACCTAGTGTCCCCAAAATCGTTGATGGGTTAGTTCCAGTTACTCGACTGAAAATGTGTTCAATTCCCCCAGGATTAGCGAAAAAGACTTGTTGTCCATCCGCAATATTGAATTCTTGAAAACTGTGAAATAGGCTTGTACCTCTTATAGCTCCACCATTAATTTGAACAACAGAAAGGCCGTCTGTAGTCAGTATAGAATTTTCATTATCTAAGAAAGAATCAGGGGTAATCTGAGCTTGGGCAAAATCTCCCGATGCAGCATATACTGCACACAAGGCTATTAAGGCTGCCCTAAATCGCCAGTACCAAGATGAGCAGATTAGACCCATGATTGCCATCCTCAAACATATTCAGACTTCACTTTCGCACAAATCGGCATTTGTCACAGAAAAATTTATGGGAAAATTGAAATCATCAAGTTAGGTATGACTTATATCGTGTATCTGGATATAAGTCGTCATCTGGTGGCGGTGGTGGCGGTGGTGGCAACATCCCTGTCGTAGAGCGACCATTCGGACTCGTCGGGTCAGTTGTATCAGATGAAGTAAGGGAACCCCCATTGATTTGTTCTTGCTCACTAGGAGTAAGTTTAATGAGAAAATCGATATCCTTGAGGCTTTTGTGTTTGTGTTTCATTTTTTTTTAGTTGCTTTTGTTGATGGTATTAATTTAATCTGAAGCCATGAGAGCGCACATCTGATAAATGTCATGACTTAGCTGTGACATTTGTCATGTTAGTTATTGGGTAGCGATCGCATACTCGATTTGTTTCTGCACTGAGTTGTTAACCTTGGGGGGTTCTAGTCCTAGCACCGAAGGAACACTCTCTGGTGCTGCTAGGCGCAATAATTCATAACCAATACCTGCTAGTCCGGTCATCAATCCTGGTGTCTCCACTCCCAAGGGAACACCACAAAGCCAACCATGTTGATCGATACTTTCGAGGATGATGGCGGCAAAGCGGTCAACTTGAGTTTTCCACTGAGGATCATCAAGGGTGAGACTGGCTTGCAACAGCAATTCTAGGTTGCCTAAATCTCCATGACACAGAGAATGGTTGTTACCAAATCCATGCGCGATCGTGGTTTTCAGGGCTGTGTTAATCTCGGAACGGATTTCAGCATCATCAATGTATGGCAGAGAACTCAACCGAGCCAACCCAATTCCCGGTGCGCCATGACACCATGCTGTCATACAAGTACAATTATTGTCTTTATTTCCTAGTACCTGGTCTGTAAAGTTACGCAAATCAGGCCAATTTCCCACTTCTGGGCGGAAAAGACTACGCTCGTAGTTAATGGCTTCGAGTGCGGCTACCCGAAAGCGATGCTCACCAGTTTGTGCTGCTAGTTCTAGAAGTACCGAGGCAATACCAGCCACACCATGAGAGAAGCCAGTTAAGGGCGTTGTGCCAATGTTATTGTTGACCCAAGCAATGCCATGTTTCATCGGTTGAGCTTTGGCCAACAGGTGTTCTCCACATTCAATAGCAGCAGCAAGAGTGCGTGATGCAGATTTGCATCGATACAGAGTCATCAAGCTGGCAAGATACCCCGCAGTACCACCAATAATGTCAAGCATTTCATCTTGCTCAATCAAATCAGAGCAAAGTTCAACCAACTCCTCAGCTTCAACTAATAAGTCTGGTTGATTCCACAGTTTAGCTAGATGTGTCAGAGTGTAAATCATTCCTCCCCAGCCATTAAAGCTGCCAATTGATGTGAGGTATGGTTGTGCTTCTTTTACTTGCTGTCGCAGTGTAGTCAAGGCTGATTGCGCTAACTTGGTGTACTTCTGTTCTCCAGTTACTGTTCCCAGATAAGCCAGAAACAGGGCAATTCCTGACACCCCATCGTAAATATCTATGCCGACTGGTGCGAGCATCCAACCACCCTTTTCGGTTACAGTGATCCCAATCCAAGAGATATCGCTTTCACCGTGAAATGCCAGTGTTTCTAAGCGATCGCCAACTGCACGTGCTGCTGCAAGCAAACGCGTTTGATTTGTCTTAGTCTGAGGTTCTGTCAAGGAGTACGCTGGCCATACTCGCTGGCGGTCTGCTTCCATGCTAGATGTCGCTAGGGAGGCGCGGATCACCCAAAGCTGCTTTTCGAGATCGGCTTGAGAAAGTTGTTGTGCGCGTTCTTGAACCAGAGTCTCACCTGTTTTATCAAAATAGCCAACAATTCGCTCACCTGAACTAGTCCATAAATCGCAGGAATTGGGACGAGTTAAGAACATCGGAACGTCCCCCTTTTGTAAGTCATCTCGCTCAGTCGGGATGATTTTAATTAGCCGGGGGTCAGTTTCGATTTCCGACCAGAGACGATCAAATAGGCGATCGCGTTCCAGAGCATTTCGCAGCATATCAGGATGAAAACCTTCATACAGCAAGAGGCTATAAGTCGATGTTGATCGAATCACAATCCGCACTTCATCCTCAGCAAAGCGCGAAAGAGGACTTTCATCTGACAACAACTCCTGACAGTGTTTTAGAAGTAACTGATAAATCTGAGTAAATCCATTCACTATGGCATCGGTATAGTCAAGTAGATTAACATCCCTACCGTTCAAAGTCGGTCTGTTCTCGTTTTTTGGCAGCTCTTGCTTTTGGCGGACTAAGTGCATCTCATCTGTGCCTACTCCTTGCCATTTAGGAAGCTCATAGGGAATCATTTGTCCAGCAAACGCACCTAGTCCGCTAACATCAACCCCTTCTGATTCTGCGTTTAACCAAGTTCGATAAGGCAATAACCCCGTAGAAAAAACCGAGTTACTAAAGGTATTGATGACCCGCTCTTTAGCTTTTGTCACATCCAAATCACCAACACGCTGATGAAAAAGTGCCTCTAGGTCAAGCAACATGGGGTACTCACCAGATGCAATGATGTTCTCAGAGTGAAAATCAGTTGCTTCCAATAGGTATAAGAGTGCAAGATAACCACCTTGTCTTTCATAGAAACGCCAAATTTCATCTATGGAGGTACAGCCTTTAGCACTCACAAATTCAACCCATCCATAAGTTCCACAGTCAAGTATTTTTAATGTTCGGAATGGTGGGTGATCACCCCGTTCATTCAGCCAGGTGAGAAATTCCTGAAAATGCACATCAACAGCTAGTGATTTTGGCTTGTAAACTATTTGTAATCCTGAGCTAAATCTAGCTATCAAAACTGATCGCCCTTCTCGATGTCTGTCGCCTACATTACTATCAAAAGCAACCAGCTTACCCAAATCTTTCTCAGGAATAAAAATTGTTTGGATTTTATCCCAGTCGTTACATAAATGAGCCAGAAATTCCAGACTATAATTAACCCAATTGTTGAGACAAATTGTAATTTGACGGGCAAGAACTGGATACTCTTGTAAGATGGCAAGAGCTACATCTGGCTGGCGTAATTGCTCGACAAAGCTGTGAAACCGTTCATCTGGGGTATTGCCTTTGAGTAACCCTTGTAAACGAGCAACATTGAGTTCTAACACCATAGTACGGCTCAGAATATTAAGTAATTGCTGTGGCAAATACGCACAAAGAATATCCTCAATGTTTTCTGAGTTAAAAGGTAGAATGGATTCTGATTGCACAAGCTTTTGTACTTCACCGCGTATCCGCTCCAGTGCCTGTTGAATAAGCGGCTCAATTATATTCAATAATCCACACATCGCCTCTTTCTGGAATGTCTGAGGCAAAGGTCTTGATGTTTCTAAAGGAAAAATAGAAAAGGCATTGCTTAATTCTGCCAACCATGTTGGGGTAGCTGGTTGACGTTGGTACACAGTCTCACTTGATTCACCAAGAAGTGATAAAAATTCTGACTCGGTTATCCCATCTATTTTTAAGCGTTCTTGAAAATAAGATTCAATGGAACATGGAAACTGTGCTTTCCATTGCTGCATTCGCTCTTGAGCAAGTTTAGTATTAATTGAATTTGTTATTTGTGGCGCTTTTTTTTGGGTACTTAACGATGTAATGCGTTCAATTAGAGTATTAGCAAAGTACCAATTTGATGATTTAAAAAATGATTGGTTCATGACTTGTAAAATAATAGACACCATATTTATATAAAAACTGACTCACCCAGAAAAATCTGGGTGTGTCTTAAAATAGCTAATCAGAAAACTTTTTTTTCCAAATATTTTAGTTAACAACTGTACGTAAACACAGTTGGAGCAACCATTGCACAACAAATTTCATATTTGATAGTGATAGTTCTTCTCTTGAGTTCAAGAGTTTCTCCACTTCTTTTTAGATTACCTCCTACGATAGTTTCCATAGTCGTATTTGTTAATTCAACCATCCCTGCTGGATTTTCGGGCAATTGAGAACGCTGTTCTGCACTCAGGCTGTTGCGATAGTCTTCATCTTTCCAAGCGCGGATAATATCGATATTAGACATGATTTTTTTCCTTTGATGTTTTGCAATGATTTTCAGAATTGACCTGGGTTTAGGTCTTTCTGGGGGTTTCTACGATGGCTTTGAGTGTTTATGCACCCTCTAAGAAAATTTTTGGTAAAAATCTGAAAAATGCCTGGAACGCTGTGTATTACAATTAAGTAGAAATTCGTAACCTCTAAATTTTCTATACTCACAAAATATTTATGCAACCCCGACAGGGCATTACGGAAATCTTTTCGACCTTTGTGCAGTTGGATGCAGATAGGTTCAACGTCTGGGCTACAGATAGCAAACTACAGCGAAGTATCAAAAAGTGCTTAAAGCAATACCCGCAACAGAAATCTGATAATTTCTGGGTGCTTTATTGGTACAAAATCTGGGAAATAGAATCCAGCCCTCTAGCAGTGGGACATATTTCGGCTTATTTACAAGAAGTCTGTTATTGGGTTTCGAGAAAAATCGCCGTAAATTTTATCAGTCAATATTCTCTTGCTGATTGTTTTCAAATGGCGATTTCCTGCATTTATAAAATTCTCAAAAATTTTAATCCTGAATACAGTACAAATTTAAAAACCTATGCTGTATATGCTTTTGAACGTTTCCTCAAAGATTCATTACGTCTAGGAAAGGAAGCAGATATATGTACAGATTGGGCTTTACTACATAAAATTAGTCGCAAGCGGTTGGTAAATTCTTTAACGAATGCTGGTTTTAATAGTCAAATTATCAATAATTACGTCTTAGCTTGGGAATGTTTTAAGGAACTCTACACCAGTGACAACCAAACTATCCGTCAGTTGGGAAAACCAGATACTACTACATGGCAAGCAATCACTCAGCTTTACAATAGACAAAGCTTGAGTCAACTGACTCCAGAAACTTTGGAAAAATGGCTGAGTACCTGTGCTAAAGTTGTACGAGACTTTCTTTACCCCAAGTTTGTCTCTGTCGATGCTCCGTTTAATGGGCAAGAATCAGGTAATTTATTAGATACATTACCCGCAGATTTACCAGCATCCTTACTCACAGAAATTATTGCTCAAGAAGAGTCTACAACCAGAGAAACACAACAAGCCCAATTAAACCAAGTTTTGATGGATGCTTTAGCCGCGTTGGATATTCAGGCTCAAAAATTACTCCAAGCTTATTATCAGCAAAAGCTAACTCAACAACAAATTGCTCAACAGCTAGAAATTAAGCAATATACAGTCTCTCGCCGTCTTACCAGCATTAAACGCTCATTACTCACTACCCTAACGCAGTGGAGTATAGATAGTTTGCATATCTCGCCTACATCTGTCGTAGTGGATGCAATAAGTAAAAATCTAGAAGAATGGCTCAATAATTACTATAGCCATGCCCACCCACCTGTAAAGTAAAACCTCTTGAGATTATGTTTGATGCTTCTCTTGCTTTCGCTGTTGATAATGACTTAGTTCTAGAAATGATTCAGACATCACCACCTCTAGAACATAACTACTCTACCTCTGGTGCTTATCAACGTGCTTGGCTCAATCAAATTTGTTTAACTACATTTTTAGCTTGGTTGCAAACCGAAATTACACCCAATGCGAGAGTGCATCCCAACACGACGACGTTACCCAATTTTTGGGAACTAGTCAATGGTACAGCGATGAGTTTTGATAACTCACGTTTGGTGTTAATTCCTACTTTAGCGATGGATGTGGATGAGTTGCGTGTACCTCAAGAATGGGTGGATATTCCAGAATGGGTGGCTGATTATTATTTAGCTGTGCAGGTAAATCCTGATGAGAAGTGGGTGAGAATTGTCGGCTATACAACTCATCACCAACTGAAAACTTTGGGGGTTTATGATGCAGGCGATCGCACTTACAGTTTAGAATCAGATCATCTCATCCCAGACTTGAATGTGCTTTGGGTAACTCGCCAATTGCATCCTGAAGAAACTAGACGTGCGACGGTTGCGCCCCTACCACCCTTACCGCAAACTCAAGCAGACAATTTACTGGCAAGATTAAGTAACGCAGATATTAAATTTCCCCGCTTAGAAGTTCCCTTTCCTCTCTGGGGTGCATTAATCACTCATGGCGGTTGGCGACAACGCTTGTATGAATTGCGCCAAGGAGTTACACAACCAGCCTCAATTGGGCAGTGGTTTCAGGATGGTGTATCAAATTTTGCTCAACAACTTGGCTGGGAAATACAGCAATTTACAGCCTTACCTTCAGGGATGAGGAGTCGAGAAAGTCAAACATCTATTTTCGGCTTATCTCGCCAAATTTTAGTAGCTGATGATACTTATGAATTACGAGTTTTCCCTAAAGGCAATCCAGAAGAACAAATTTGGCGCTTTGAATTACGCAATGCAAAATTAAAAAATATGATTCCTCTAGGGTTGCAACTCAGACTACTAACAGAAGACTTACAACCATTTCCCAACAATGAAGATACAGCCACAACGCCTGTAGAAGAATTGTATGTAGAAGTAATGTTAGAACCCGGCGAAGGATTAGTTTGGGAAGTCACGCCTTTACCGACAGAATATGAGCGCGAAATTTTACGTTTTTAATTGCCGTGGTATTGTTTATAGGACTTACGCAAAAACTCTGGTGAAATTCTCTTAACTTAGTGTCCTTTTTGTCCTTCTCCCAAAGGGAGAGGCTAGCGCCATAAGCGAAGCTATGCCGAAGGCTTTATGCGGTTTGTTTCTTCATAATTTTCTGTAAGTCCTGGTTGATAGTCTTAATTTAATCTGAAGCCATAAGATTGCACATCGGATAAATGTCATGACTTAGCGATGACATTTGTCATATTCAGTCAGTCGGCGTGAATGAAATTCTCAAGAGGTGTGGGAAGTGGTAAAAAATCAAGGATATAGAAAAAACAAGTTAATCAATTTTTGTTTGCTGGCTGTGTTAAATATATTTCTATGTATTGTTGTGACTCCAGCTTTCGCAAATATTGCTCAAAATCGAATAAATCAAGATTCACCTGCAAAAATCGCCGATAGCCAAATCCTATATGAAAGTGGCAGATTCGCCGAAGCAGTGGAGAGTTTACAACAAGCCGTCCAAGCATATCAACAGCAGGGAGATACTTTAAAACAAGCTGTAGCTTTGAGTAATCTATCACTGGCTTATCAACACCTTGGTGATTGGCAAAAAGCACAAATAGCAATTACCAAAAGTTTAGATTTACAAGGATTTCAACAACAAAGCACAACCAATAAAAATTTAGCTGTCTTGGCTCAGACTTTAGATATTCAAGGGCGCTTACAACTGTTAACAGGAAAGGCAGAAGCTTCTCTTGCTACTTGGACACAGACTGAAGATATTTACACCAAACTAGGAGATAAAAACAGTATTGCTTTGACGCAAGTTTATCAAGCTCAAGCATTACGCAATCAAGGTTTTAATAAGCAAGCTATTGATAAACTATCACAGGTAAATCAAACTTTAGAATCTCAAGGTGATTCTTTAGCAAAAGCAGCAGTTTTGCTTTCTCTGGGTGACACATTAGAAAATGTCGGAGACTTAGAAAAATCTCGTCTGGCTTTAGAACAAAGTTTAGCAATTTATCAAAGTTTAAAATTACCGCAAAATATGGCTTTAAGCCTACTTAGCTTAGGTAATAATGCTCGGATTCAGCAGAAGAATCAGCAGGCGATCGCATTATATCAACAAACATTTGAAATATCAACTTCGCCTCTGACAAAAGTTAAAGCCAGACTCAATCATCTGAATTTACTCATTGCGGAAAAACAATTTGCCGCCGCACAAATTTTAATTCCCGAAATTCACTCTTTACTTGCACAACTACCACCTTCACGCCCATCAATTTACGCCCGCATTAATTTTGCTCACAGTTTGGGTAGTTTAAATACTCCCAACTCCCAAATTGCTCAACTCCTAGCTACATCTGTCCAACAAGCCCGGAGTTTAGATGATATCCGCGCTGAAGCCTATGCTTTAGGCAACTTGGGGACTTTGTATGAAAAAACACAACAATTTTCTGAGGCTATGAAGCTGACACAACAGGCTTTAGTGTTGGCGCAAACCAGCAACGCTCCAGAGATTACTTATTTGTGGCAATGGCAGATGGGTAGATTATTCAAAGCTCAAGGTAATTTTAACAGAGCGATCGCGCCGAGCGCCGTGCCGAAGGCGATCGCTGCTTATGATGCAGCAATAGAAACATTAGATTCGCTACGTACTGATTTAGTAGCAGTCAATCAGGATATCCAGTTTAATTTCCGAGACAATGTAGAGCCAATTTATCGTGAGTCGGTGGCTTTAATACTACAAAATTCTGGCGAAAAACCAAACGTTCAAACATTAGATAAAGCTAGAACCCGCATAGAGGCTTTACAGTTAGCAGAATTAGATAACTTTTTCCGAGAAGCTTGCTTAGAAGGACAGAGAGTACTTTTAGATCAATTAGTAGACAAAGAAAATCCCAACACTGCTATACTTTATCCAATTATTTTGCCAGAAAAACTGGAAGTAATTGTCAAAATTCCGCAACAACCACTGCGTCATCATACAGTTAAAAAATCCCAAGTCGAAATTGAGCGCACCTTGGCACAACTGCGAGAATATATTTTAGAACCAGATAGAACAGAAGAAGTACAAGCTCTTTCCCAAGAAGTCTATAACTGGTTAATTAAACCTCTTGAATCTGATTTAATTACAGCTAAAGTTAATACCCTGGTATTCGTTCTCGATGGAGCATTAAGAAATATCCCTCTAGCGGCTCTTTATGATGGTGAAAAATATTTGGTAGAAAAATACGCTGTTGCTCTGAGTTTAGGGCTTCAGCTATTAGCTCCCAAACCTCTGGCTCAAACACCAGTGAAAGTTCTGGCTGCTGGTTTAGTGCAACCACCGCCGGATTTCCCCACATTTCCACCCTTACCAGGAATTAAGTTAGAATTTGACCTGATTGCTCAAACAGGAGCATCTACCAAAAAACTACTAGATAAAGACTTTACGAGCAGTAGTCTGGAAAACAATGTCAATACTGTGCCTTTTAATGTTTTACATTTGGCAACTCACGGGCAGTTTAGTTCTCGCCCGGAAGAGACTTTTATTTTAGCCAATGATGGGACGATTAATGTTTTAGAGTTCGATAATTTACTCCGCAGTCAGACGGATACTAGTAGGCAAATCTTAGAATTATTAGTTTTGAGTGCTTGCCAAACTGCTACAGGTGACAATCGGGCGACATTGGGGTTGGCAGGTACAGCAATAAAAGCAGGCGCACGCAGTACAGTCGCTTCGCTGTGGCACATCAATGATCAATCTACTGCTATCTTAATTGGTGAATTTTACAATGAATTAGTTAATGGTAAAGTAACTAAAGCTGAAGCTTTACGTCGCGCTCAAGTAAAATTATTAACCAAGTATCCTAATTATAGTCGCCCTGGTTACTGGGCTGCCTATGTATTAGTTGGTAACTGGTTTTGAGTAAGAATATGGAAGAACGAACCGCCAAGACGCAAAGAACGCCAAGGAAAGAGGTTTTAATAGGTCTTTTTCATGGGTATTCTATATTTTTATTAAGTTGGGATGCTGTCAAAAAATCACTGTTGTTTTGGTTGCTTCTGAGTATATTTCTATTGCCAGCTAAAGCCGAAGAAGTATCAAGGGGAAATTTCATCTTTTCCCAAAGATTCCCGCCGCCGCAGGATATCCAACCACCTTCACCTGCGCCACTCCCAACACCGCAATCGCCATTACCTCCACCAGCAGACTTACTTCCACCTTCGCCGCCAAGTTCCACCCCAGAAGAAGTATTCCCCAGTGAGGCTGATCAAACTATTACTGTGGAACGGTTTGAAGTTATTGGAAGTACGGTATTTAGTCCTGAAGAATTAGCTGAAGCCGTGGCTGAGTTTACCAAACGGCCAATCACAATGAGGGAAATTTTTCAGGCTCGTTCTCAAATCACGGAACTATACGTCAATAAAGGCTATATTACTTCTGGGGCTTACGTTCCACCGCAAAAGATTCAGTCTGGTGTGATTAAAATTCAGGTGGTGGAAGGTCGATTGGAGGACATTAAAATCACTGGTACTCAGCGACTGAACCCCAATTATATCCGTAGTCGTCTAGCGATCGCCACAACACCACCTCTAAATCAGCAACGGTTACTGGAGGGATTGCAACTTCTACAACTTAATCCTTTAATCGAAAATGTCTCAGCCGAACTTTCAACCGGGTTGCGCCCCAATACAAGCCGGCTACAAGTGGAAATTAAAGAGGCAAAATCGTTTAGCGCCCAAGTAGTTTTAGATAATGGGCGATCGCCAGCTGTAGGTAGTTTCCGGCGGAGGTTACAATTTAAAGAAGCTAATTTATTAGGAATCGGAGATGGTTTGAATGTAACTTATACCAACACCGATGGTAGCAATACCTTGGATGCCAGTTATATACTGCCTCTCAATCCTCACAACGGAACTCTCAGTTTTAACTTTGGTACTGCGTCTAGCAATGTGATTGAACGTCCTTTCAACGTTCTAGACATCGAATCCTCGTCTCGTTACTACGAATTGACATTTCGCCAGCCATTAGTCCAAACTCCCACGCAGGAATTTGCCTTGGGTGTGACAGCATCTCACATCGAAAGTGAAGCTTCTTTTGTGGAACAAAAACGCATACCTTTTCGTTCCTTGGGTTCTGATGAAGCCGGACGCACAAGCATATCAGCATTCCGGTTTTTCCAAGAATGGACGACTCGCAATAGTCAGGAAGTAGTTGCTCTCAGGTCACAATTTAATTTGGGTATCGGTGCGTTCAATGCCACAATTAATCCCGAACCACCCGATAGTCGCTTTTTCAGTTGGCAGGGACAAGCGCAGTGGGTTCGTCTGTTAGCTCCGGAAACTTTACTTCTAGTACGTACAAATACGCAACTTGCATCTAGAGCGCTTTTGCCTTTAGAGCAGTGGGGCTTGGGAGGCTTGGGTAGTGTGCGGGGTTATCGTCAAAATTTCTTGTTAACTGACAATGGGGCTTTAGCTTCTGCTGAAGTGCAAATACCAATCCTACGAGCAGCTAATATAGGTGGGATGTTGCAGGTTATTCCCTTTGCAGACTTTGGTGTGGGTTGGAATAATTCGGGTAGAGAAAATCCTCAGCCTAATACTTTAGCCGCTATTGGTTTAGGTTTGCAATGGTTACAGGGAGACAGCTTCACGGCTCGTCTTGACTGGGGTATTCCTTTAGTATCTGTTGACTCAAATAATAGAGGGACATGGCAAGAAAATGGACTGTACTTTTATTTGCAATACAACGCTTTTTAAAATGGTTACGTGGATGCTTGACATCCTCACCGGGCTGAAGCCACGGTGATTCCAAGAATCACTTCTTGGGTTTCCTCTTTCCGCGATGAGTTTTTGCCTCAAACATTAGAGACGTTGGGAGCAATACGAAAATGTGAGATCGAATTTTATATCTCAATTACCAGGGCTGATTCCTAATAAACCCTGGTCGAAATTCCCTATTTTTACCTTTTATAAGTAGCGATTACACAATATTCAGGTAACTTATATCACCAATTTTCGCAAATCACAAAATTGCATTGCTCCCAGAGACGTTTATCTACCTTGCCATGATCCGGATTATGGTGAGGCGATTGGCATAAAATTTTACCCCTCAAAACTTTTCAAACACCCTCTAAGGTATTGTGAGAAAACTGTGATTATTCTTGTATTTTTGCATAAGCTGGATAGCTGCCAGAAGTATATAAGAATTGAACAGGCTGTTTACTATACAGGAGAGGAATTACCAATGTCCAATCGACTGAAATATCTCGCCTTTGTCACCCTAGTATGTACTCTGAGTTCTTCTGTAGGGTTAGCCGCAAGTAATTTGGCAGACAAGCAAACATTAACAGAAGCGGCTACTTCACCGCACTTGCTGACACAAAATTTGCAGACAGAGGCAGATACGCTGTTTGAAGAAGCGAGAAAACTACATCGTCAAGGATACTTCCCAAAGGCGCTGGAAAAATATCAGCAAGTGTTGGAAATACGGCGACAACTACAAGATAAATCAGGAGAAGCCGCTACTCTCAACGAAATGGGTGACATTTACAATTTTTTAGGTCAACCCTCCCAAGGGCAGGAAACTTTGCAACAAGCTTTATCTCTGCGTCAGCAACTGGGAGAACAAGCCGCAATTGGCGAAACCTTAGATAATATTGGCACAAGTTACAGGCTGCAAGAAGACTATAACCAAGCCTTGTCATATTTCCAACAAGCCTTAAAAATTCGTCGAGAACTCAATGATAGAGAAGGTGAAGCTAAGACTCTAAGTAATATTGGCTTTACTTACATTTGGATGAATCAGTATCCCCAGGCGTTAGAAAATTTGCAGCAGGCTTTAGCAATTAATCGAGAAATTAAAAATAGACGGGGTGAAGGTAGAACCTTGCTCCGAATCGGAATCTTTTATTCACAGTCAAATAATTTAGATCGGGCAACAGAATTTTTACAACAAGCATTAGTATTACACAGAGAAGTAGGAAATAAAAATTGGGAATCGACAACTTTATCCCTGTTAGGAGATATTTATGAGCAACAAAAAGATGATGTCCGTGCTGTGGAATTGTATCAACAAGCATTAGTGATTGCACAAGAGCTTCAAGATAAAAAGTTTACAGTTAATCTTCTCATGTATATAGGAAATATCTTATCTCAAGACGAGAAATATAATCAGGCGATTGAACTTTATCAGCAAGCACTGCCCATTGCCCAAGAGGTTTCTAATAATAAATCGCAAGAATCTGACATTCTTTTCTTCATGGCTGGTAACTATGTCAGGCTAGAAAAATCTGAGCAGGCGATTAAACTTTATCAGCAAGCCCTGCCGATTACCCAAGCAATTCCTAATAATAAATCACGAGAGTCTGACATTCTTTTCCTAATGGCAATTAACTATTCTAGTCTAAAAAACTATGAGCAGGCGATTAAACTTTATCAGCAAGCCCTGCCCATTGCCCAAGCAATTCCTGATAATAAATCACGAGAGTCTCTGATTCTTTTATTAATGGCTAATGACTACAATATTCTAGGAAATAGTGAGCAGGCGATTAAATTGCACGAACAAGCATTAGCTATTCGCAGAAAAATTAAAGATGAACCAGCGCAACTGGAAAGCCTGACAAGTATTAGTTTAATATACTCCTTAAAAGTAGCAAATGCTATAACTCAGGGTTTACATTCTCAAGCTACAGCAGAAGCTACTAAGCTGATAGAGGTGGCACAGTCAGCATTAACCCTATCCCGAAAACTGGAAGAACTAAAACCACAAGCTACTGCTTTAATTCATTTAGGACAATCTTATTATGTATTGAATGAAAGTACAAAAGCAATTGGATTATTAAAACAGGCGGTGAGTATTGCGCGAACAACCGAAGATTTAGAGATAGAAAAATCAGCTTTGTATCTTTTTCAAAATATTTACAACACAACAGGAGACAATCGCCAAAAGATAGAAATCAATTTGCGACAATTAGAAATCGCGCGAGCGCAAAATAATAAATTTGAAGAAGCAAAAATGTTAGGTAGTTTAGGTATGAACTATGCAGTAATTGGAGAGCATGAAAAAGCTATTGACACATTACAGCAAGCTTTAGTTATATTACAGTCAATGGAAACCGAACCTAGAGTTTTACAAAGAAAGATTAGTGTCTTAAATTCATTAGCTTCAAATTATAGCCCAATTGGGGAATATAGCAAAGCAATGGATACTGCTCAACAGGCGTTGCAATTAGCAAAAACTTCAGAGCAACCAGAATTACTAGCAAATTCACTGTTGAATTTAGCTCATTTTCATGATAGGATAAACAATGATTTAGCAAAAGTTATTGAACTCAGTCAGCAAGCTTTAAGCATTGCCCAAAAAAT
Source organism: Anabaena sp. CCY 0017 (assembly GCF_963920885.1). Lineage (NCBI taxonomy): Bacteria > Bacillati > Cyanobacteriota > Cyanophyceae > Nostocales > Nostocaceae > Anabaena > Anabaena sp. CCY 0017. The sequence continues at coordinate 33,405 of NZ_CAWUDG010000022.1, forward strand.
AAAAGCACCCCAAGTTCAAGCAAACGCGTTACTCAAGTTAAGTGATGCTCATAGAAAACAGGGAAATTACGTTCAAGGTCTAGAATTTGCTGAACAATCATTAACCATTGCTAGACAATTAGAAAATCCTTACTTAGAACAAAGTGCGTTGTCTACGCTAGTAGATATCTATAACACACTAGGGCAAATAAATAAGGTAATTGCAGTAGCTGAACCAGCTTTAATATATGCCAAAAAAAGAAATAATCGCCCCTTAGAAGCAGATTTATTAATTAATTTAGGTGATGCTTACGGTACGATGGGCAATTATCAAAAAGGGTTGGAATTAGTAGAGCAAGGTTTACTAATTGCACAACAACTAAAAAATCTGAGTTTAGAATCAAAGGCTTTAGAGAGACTAGGTAATATTTATCATTCGCAAAAGGATTATCAAAAGGCTTTGGAGTTGACGCAAAAAAGTTTGGATATCGCTAAACAACTAGAAAGTCCACCTTTGCAACTATTGCCTACATTCACTCTTGCTAGTATTTACGGTGATCTGGGGGAATACAAGAAGAACATTGAGTTATCTCAGCAAGTTGCCGAAATTGCACGTAAACTTGATAATCGGTTGTTAGAGAGTGTAGCTTTACTTGGTATGGGAATTGCTGATTTTTACCAAGGTAATACCCAAAAAACCATTGAAATGGGCAAGACAGCTTTAACTATTGCCCAGGAAATTAATCAACCTATCTTAATAGCATTATCACAGATAATCATCGGTGTTGGTTATGGAGAATTGGGTAATGACCAACAAGCAATTGATAATGTCCAAAACTTTTTAATATTTACACGCCAAGTGAAAAACCCAGTGTTGGAAAAAATAGCACTAACATTTTTAGGAAGTTTACATCGCAAATTTGGCAGAAATAAAGAAGCAATATTTCACTATCAGCAAGCTTTAGAAATTACCATAGAGCAGCAAATAGCTGGGGCTGATAATACTATGATTAATGCAGGGTTAGGTCGGGTATATCGGGATTTAAATCAACCGAATGTTGCTATTGGTTACTACAAACAATCTATCAATACAATTGAAGCAATCAGAAGTAATATTGAAGGTTTACCGCCCCAGTTACAACAATCATTTATCAATGCCATATTTGACTTAGACAAAATAACAACTGCTGATAATTATCGGGAATTAGCAGCATTATTATTATCTCAAGGACGTAATATAGAAGCACAGCAAGTTTTAGAGTTATTAAAGGTTAAAGAAATTAGTGAATTTACTGGAGGTGAAGAGGAAAAATTACAAGGATTGCTCACATCAGGGAAAATAGAAGTTCAAAAAGCAGAAGAGACTTTAATTGCTTTTGGTCAGCGTGTGAATGAGTGCGAACTTCAACAATGTAGCAACCTCACAGAACTGCGAAATCAACGAGATGATTTAAATCGAGAATTTGCTCAAAATATTCGAGAAATTGAAAAATATCACGATAATAAAGACCCAAACCTCATTTATCCAGGCAATTTCCTGGATGCTGCTCAAAAGATTGTTGAACAACCAAGCACTATCTTAATTTATCCCTTGGTCTTAGAAGATAAAATCTGGATTCTTTGGGCATCTCAAGGGGTAATTATTAAAACGGTAGAAGTTGAAAATGTTGATAAAAATCAGCTAGATGCAACTGTAGCAAAATTTAGAGATTTATTAGAAAACCCAACTTCTGATATTGCTGAGATTAAAACCACTGGGAAACAACTCTATGACTGGTTGATTAAACCCATAGAATCAGAAATTAAAGCGAATAACATTGAAAACTTAGTCTTCTCTCTCGACCGTTCCACCCGCTACATTCCCATGAATGCTTTGTTTGATGGTCAGCAGTATCTCGTAGAGAATTATAACGTTTCGACAGTGATTTCTGCGGGGTTAACAAATATGAGCGATCGCCTACCCCCAAATATAGACGAGACACAAATTTTAGCCCTGGGTTTATCTGATGCTAAATCTGGTTTTAATGCCTTACCTAATGTACTTTCAGAAGTAAATGCAATTGTCAGAACCAACTCAAAAGAGTCTCAAGGTATTTATCCCGGCTTAAAGTTCCTCAACCAAGAATTTACCTGGGAATCATTACGTGATAACCTCCAAGGTAAGAAAATTCTACACATAGCCACACATGGCGCATTTGTGCCTAAAGACCCACAAGCTTCTTACTTATTATTAGGTAATGGTGAAAAGTTACCCATTGCAAATATTAATCTCTTGCAAAGTTGGGATAATACCCATTTAGTGGTGCTGTCAGCTTGTGAAACGGCGCGCGGTGGGGCTAATCAAAATGGGGTGGAAATTTCGGGTATTAGCTCTTATTTTCTCGGTACCAATAAAGCTCAAGCTGTAATTGCTTCCCTTTGGCAAGTTAACGATGCTAGTACTAGCCAATTAATGCAAGGATTCTACAGTAATTTGGCTGAAAATGACAGTCCTACGAAAATTCAAGCTTTGCGCCAAGCCCAACTGAGTTTATTGCAGGGTAATAATTCTACAGTCAGTTCAGACAAAGAACCACGAGGAATTAATGTTGAAATTTTACCAGATGCACCTTCCAGAAATCAACGGAGTGCTAGTGGTTATTCTCATCCTTATTACTGGGGGGCTTTTATTTTGATTGGGAATAGTTTGTAAGATGCGATAAATCTCAGAAAGACCCGATTTATCGCGTCTCTACAAGGAGGTGGTGAAAATCTTTGGTTAACTGACTACTTCAAATGCGATCGCCATTGCTGCTAATCTTTCAGTATCAATACCACGAACATCGGCTGGCAATGGTATACTTTCCCCATTGTTGCTGCTGCGTGTAGTTGCATCCAAGTCGTTGAGCAAATCATTGGTTAAACCCAAAATTTCATCAGTCACAGGTACAGGACTACGTTTGTTTCTCAAACCTCTGGTTTCGGCGATTTTCTCTAATGCTTGCAAAGAAGTTCGCAGAGGGGCTGTACTCGCGATAATCAGTGCCTCTGAGATGCCTAAAGTTCCGCCAATGGTGAGTTTAAATCCATCATCAGCTTGGGGAATTATCCGTTGTTGCGAAGGCTGTATCAATGTCGCACCTTCTACGGCCGACCAGTCAAAGGGAAAAATCACGCTCATATCGCCGACTGCATTAATGACCAAAATTGTCACGTAAAGTGGACGAGATTCCTTATTTTCCACCTGAAAAGTAATCTCAGTCCCCAGTGATAATTTTGGTATACCAGAATCGGCTGCATTCACCAGGGAAACTGGTACTGGTTGATTTGTCTCTTTTGTAACTTGTTTTACAGCCCCACGAGTTGTAAAAGTTTCACTAATTAGTTTTTGATTATCAGCCAAATTCATCGAAGCAGTAATATTGATTCTGGAAGAATTGGTATTACCTAGCATTTGCTTAACGATTCTGGTGGCTAACAAGGAGCGCAACTTAGGTTGTAAACGTTCCACAGCTTGAATTACAGTTTCCTGTGGTTCACCAAAAGAGTTAGGAATAATTTGGTCTAGACTGGGTAAGAATAACCCAAAACTACCCACTTCTGGCAGATTAGTTCGTCTGTTTTTCTGTAATTCTTGATACTTGCTCTTAGTCATCTGACCAAAGATATATTGCAGTTCTTCTCTGCCCACGGTTTTGGGTTCAATACGCTGTAGCTTTTGCAGTGCTTGTCTTGCTTGTTGTGCGGTGTTATTATCTAAAGAGTTATCAATGCCAATTTTTAAAGTTAAATCACTAGGGATACTACGGATACGCTCTTGTAATATTGTTCCAGGTTCTAGTGTTCCTCGTTGTCCTGTAGTCCTTTGCAAAGTACCTTTACCGACTAATCCTTGCCGAGAATCTAACTTGACTAATCCTCTTTGACCACCGCTAGAATCTAAAGCGATAAAATAGGGGTTATTTGTAAAGGCTTCTAAGCTGGCAGAATCTAGACCTCCCAGCCATAATTCTACTTCATTACCCTTGACTTGGGTAATTACAGCCTCCGCCGATAGAGATTGTTTAGGGGTAAAATAGATAGATGCGTTGGCATTTTCTGGACTCAGATTTGACTCAAATTCTGGGTTTTGGATAATCCCTTTTTCCCACGCCAAACTGTTTGTACTTTGACGAACATTCAACATTGCTCTACTGACAGGTTCATTCCCTGCACGTTGCCAAAGATACTGAGTAAACAAGTAACTAAACGCACCTGCGCTAAAATCGCCAAAGGGAAAATCAACAGCTAATTGTTCTCTTCTGGCGCTGGCGATCGCCACACCTTTAGCAATATTTTCCCGACGTTTTCTGATAAAATCTTGGGGAGACATTCCCAGTTTTCCCAACCACTGACGCTGATAATCAAGTTCCTCTCTACTAGGTTGGAGAAGCTTTCCACCATCAATAGACCGCACCCGGAATATTCCCCTTGTACCACCACCAGAATGACAACTATCTAAAACAACAGTGACATTTTCTGTTTGCAACGCAGACATAAGTAAAAACAGCGTATGTCCCATAATGTGCTGCACTGGTCCACCTTCAAAGGGATATCCCAGTGGTAAATCACCATCGATAGGAACCAGCGTACTATTCAACCCGTCTGGGGAGTCGCCGTCAAGGTCTTGGACTCGTGAACCGTGTCCAGAGAAGTGAAACACCACCACATCCCCCGGTTTGGCTTGTTTAATCAGATGTTCTTCAAAAGCCGTCAGTATATTTTGACGAGTAGCCTGTTGATCTGTCAAAGTCAGGATATCTTGGGGGTTAAAACCAAAACGGTAAGTCAATAACTCCTTCTGCATCAACACATCATTAACACAGCCAGACAAAGGCGGAATACCAGAATATTCATTAATACCCACCAGTAGCGCCAATTTACGGGGTGTGTTTTGAGCGAGAACTTGACCATAGCGATCGCCTTGCTGCATAATATCCCATTGGCTGATACCTAAAGTTGCCAATGCAGAACCAGAAAATTGCAGAAATTGACGACGTTTAATGTGAGACATAGTAACTTTTAATTGAGGATTTGCTATCTATCTATATTTCTGGGAGATTTCAGAGTATGCAACTTTTACTCTTTCTCTCCGCCTCTGCGCCTCTGCGTGAGACTGAGTACGTCGAGAATGATTTTCTGGTTTATTATCTTGGTTGATGACCAATTATAGATTTTATAAGGCTTTGAGTGAGAATTTTGACGAAAAATACGAGTACAGACTGTATAAAAGTCGTGCATCTGTGGCAATAATAGTTATGTAGACTATATAAACACAGGTGAACCATGAGGGAAATTGGTTTTGTCAAGTGGTTTGGTGGGTATGACTCCACAAGAGGAAGAGAAAATAATTTTGGGTATATTCAACGTGAAGATGGATCACAAATAAAAGTCTATAGAGAGCAACTTCGTTGTGAAGAAACTTGTTTAAGCGAGGGAATATTAGTTACATTTAATGTAAAAATAAATTCGCAAACTAATAAAGCAATAGCTAAAAACTTAAATTTATTTAAGGAAGTTGGCAAACTTAAAAATTTTTGTAACTCTACTCATCCCAATAATTATTGGTTTATAGATTCTGATTATCAAGATAATATATTAGTACATAAAAAAGAAATTAATTGTTCCGAATTAGATTTACAATCTGGAAAATTTGTGAAATTTGAATTGCAACGAGATGGCAATGAATGTAAAGCAATAAATGTACACTTACTTAATAAAGAAGAAACAGATTCAGATATTATTGAACGTTGTCTGAGCCACAAAGATCCTAGATTTTGTGCTTTTGGACTTTGGGGTTATCTCAATAATCATTCTCTAGATGAAGCTGTATCTTTAGCATCTCAAAAATTAAACAGATACGCATTATGGGAAAAACGACGTTTTTTACGTGATCTACCAGAACCTATATCGCTTTACTTTGAAGTTGAAAGTCTTACACCAGTATTACCTGATAAAGATCAACGTCAATTATTCTTACAAATTTTAACGGATGATTTCACTAAAGAAATAGATGATAGTTTACGAGACGACATATTTAATATAATAAACAAGTCTCAAAATCTTAATTCAAATTTATGCAATAAGGTTATAAATAAGTTGTATGAATTATATTTAGATGCTCCAGAACATCGTAAAAAACTGAATCAAGAACTACAGATCAAATGCTTAATTGAACTTATAAGTCATGTGCAAAATGATTCTCATATTAAAGAAACACTATTAAATGATTTACAAGATATTTTAGAAGTTTCAACATCAATTTCTCTGTGGGGCTTAATACCTAATTATATTATTCTAGAAAAACAGATTTGGACTATAGCACCGCGAGATAGACGTATTGGAATACTTGTTAGTCAAATTAGTAATCCAAAAGATTTAAGTCATCAAGATAAATTTTTAGAAATTGCTAAAATACTTGAAGAATCTGCACTAGAAGAAATTCCTTCACTAATTTCCATATTTCAAGATAAATATTGGATTAAAAGTCACGATGCTATTTTAAGATTTTTACCACATATTGAACAAATTACTATCCTTGTAGACAAATTTAAGAATAATGTTAATGATCATGAATTTATCATAGCTAGAATTTCACAATTACTAACTGAAAATTTAAACAATAACCTTCCGAAACTGTTGTCTTTACTACCAGAGAGTGTAAAAAAATACGATGAAATATTAGAGTTTTTGCCAGCACAGGAGAAAGTTAATATACTTTTATCCAAACTCAAAAAAGAAGATGCAGTAGAAAATAAAGATATTATCGTAAAAATAGCAAATATTCTCAAAACTTTTTCTATTAAAGAACAGATTGAATTAATAGAAAGACTACCAAAATGGTTAAAATATCAAGAACCCATACTTCAATGTTTTTCTTTCTTACCTCCAGATGAGCAAGTTAATTTAATATGGTCATTAATAGAATCTGATGACTTATCCTTTTGGCATTATTTATCGAGAAAAGCAAAAATAATGTGTGTTTATCGGTTGCAGAAAGAAAGTAAAAATACATCTAACTTTCTAAAGGCATTGGATAAAATCATAGAAAATTATCCAGAAAATGACTCTTTGGTTAGATGCGTACTCAACATTATATGGGTGAAAGAAAATCAAAATAGTGCTAATCAAGTTTTTCAAAAAGTACATGACCTGTTAACAGATTATGTACTACAACAAGCAAAGACTTCTTCTGAAGCTATAGATATAGACCCATTACTTCCCTTATGTAAACCTAAAAAAGTTAAATATTGTGTCGCAAAACCTTGGGCAACAGATGAAGATAAGCAGTTAAAAACTAACCGAGTCTCTCGTGCTTACTGCCCACGACTAAGAACAGATTGTGATTTATTCGACTCTAAGAAAACCGATACTTCCAGTTATGGATCATCTTATGGTGCGCGTCTTTATGCTGATTGTTCACAAGATTGGAGAGATTGGTCTTTACTAGAACTTTTTGAAATAGCAGACATCGTACCAAAAATTAAGGAAATGGAAAAACCTGAAGATTATGTTCCAAAGTTATCAGGTTGGGTTAATCGCATTAATGAAATTCGGTTAAGATTGAAATGTTCCGTGTGTGAAGATACGATGCCACATCATCCCTTCTATGCTACGTTTCAGGCTAAATTCAGGGTAACAGTTTTCTCTTGTAAACATGGAATTGGTCATGACCGTAATATTTACTTAAATGACTGCTGGGGATGTGAGGCAATAATTGATAGTCGAGAAAGTAAATATAAATCACCAGAAAAAAGATATTATATTTGTATTCACTGTGGAAGTGGAGCGCAATACAGTAATATTTATACTCAAGGAGATATTTGCCCAAAATGTGGCACACCAGGAATGACAGTCAGCAAAGGAAATTATCGCTACCGTCAATGTCGTTCCTGTAATCACCAAATCAAGCTACCTAAAGATAAGAAGATAACTGGACCCCAATGCCCTCAATGTGGAACAAGAGGAATGATGCTGACAGTTAACGAAAAAAATCAGCAAGTTCGTGTTTGTCGCTCATGTGGATATACAAATTAAAAATGTAAAATTTTGAACTCGATTTAAAAAATTTACGGGAGTTACGTAAATCTGGTTATTTGCAGGATTTATGCAGTCTGACTCACCCTACAACAGATTTTTGGTGTGACACTTGCGTAAGTCCTATATAAGTTGGTTTGGATGAATAAGAATAAGTAAGTAGGACTTACGCATTGACAGGAAGGAACAAATAGGGGGTATGGGTTTCAGGGATTTAAACCTGGTTTTTTGACAATTTTTTAGCGATCGCTATTGATCTGAATTTCATCCTCTAAAACCTGAAACAACCTAATTTCGTTCATACACATGACGGTTAATTTGTACAGTGCGTAAGTCCTAGTAAGGAAGTCTCTGCTGTTTTCATTCTACAAGTTACAGCGATTTTCAGGTAAATGAACCACAGTTTAAAATCTCACGCAAAGGCGAGGCAGCGCGGTCTTGGGGGTTTCCCCCATGAGCGACTGCCGTAGCAAAGGCGCAAAGTAAGAAAGAAATACAGATATCAGCTTGTGGTCTAAATACATGAAAACTGCTGTAATTACGAATTAATCATCATGTTTTTTCACAGCCTGGACTGCTGCATCAGCATTCACCAATCCTTGACCAAAGAGGTGTTGTTGAACTTGTTTTGATGGTGAACCGTAGGATTTGATATCTTCATCGGAGATACTCAGCCCTTGATAACTGGCTGTAGATTTGAGAATATCAGTTAAGCGATCGCGATTCAATCTTCTTTGACGGTCTTCTCCTTTCATTAAGGCCACAACCCCAGAAACGGCTGGTGCAGAGAAAGATGTACCTTGTACCCACCAATATTTACCTCTGGAATCAACCTCAGCAGACCAACGCGACGTGGGATTTGGTATTCCTTGCCAAAAAGCACTTAGCCAAGTTCCGCCTGTGGTGGGGATTCCACCTAACAATCCTGGTGTATCTAAATCGCCTCCTGGTGCAACTACATCTAATCCCACTCCGTAATTACTATAAGACGCACGATGACCCCTGAGATTAGTTGCTCCCACAGCCAAGACTCCTGGATAAGCGGCAGGGTAAGCTGCTCGGTCACTGTTAGAATTACCAGTAGAGGCGACAATTACCAAGTTAGGATAGGCTTTGAGAATGTCAGCGATCGCTTGTTCTTCTTGTTCACTAGGCAACATTGCACCCAAGCTAAGATTAATGATATCAGCACCGCGATCAGCTGCATAGCCCAAGGCTTCAATATAAGTAACAGGATTAAAACTACCATTTAACCCAAATACCCGCACTGGTAAAATTTGAGCGTTGGGTGCTACACCGACTAATCCTTCACCATTTTTCGGTTTCGCTGCGATTGTACCACTGACTTGAGTACCATGAAATTCGCCTCCGACTCGGCTAGTGCGGATTATGTAACGTAAACTATTGGCAATTTCTTCTAGTGACGCATTTGGATATCGTCGTCTCAAAGTGACGAACTCTCGCGGATATTGCTGAACTAATTTGGCATCGGATAGTTTAAAAGTATCTTGAAATTGTGACCCCAAAATTGCCAGTTCTGTAGGATTAATGCGAGTATCAGCATCACCAATTTTACAGGGATCAGGGTTATTCCCACCACTAGAAAAATCCCAGCCGTGAACTTCTCCCGGACATTTATCAGCCGATTGCACTTTATACAAACTATCTGCCAAATCAGGGTGATTCCACTGAATTAGACTATCTAAAACTGCCACAACTACACCCTGTCCGCCGTTGCTATTTTTCCAGGCTTCTTTGACGCGGATATCTGTGCGGGGAATAGCAGATTTAGTTGTAGTCTTGGGTTTTTGTAAACAGCTTTGTAACGCCTCCCAATTAGGTATATCCTGCTGTAGACATTGTTGCATGGGTGTGCTGTCCAAATGCCAAGCTAAACCTAATAAGTTGCTTTGGGGTGAAGTCTCTCTATTCACTTGGGCAACCGTCTTGGGTATACTCTTATTCAGTTGCCATTGTTCCATGCTCTGGACTTGTGGAACAGTCGTTTCTAAGTTTCTATTCCTGACAGACTGCACAAAGTTAGGTGAAACAGAATTTATACCTTTAACGGTAGTGAGTTGGTTAGCAACACCGAGAACTTCTGCACCTGATGCAACTGTAGATTTAACCAGATAGCGATCGCTATGAAAGCGTAATTTCCGCACAACTTCTAAATTATTTTGTTGTAAAAGTTCTTTTCTTTCGCTTTGTGATAATTTAGAATCAAAGCTGAGGATAATTTCATTAGGTAAAACAATCACATCCTGCTCGTTGTTGCGACTTAGTACAGGTAAGGTACTTTGGACATAGGGTTGCTGCTGAATACTCTGCTGTACAACATTTCCCGCCGACTGTGGCACAGTCACCACAGCATAGTTTTCACCCAAAGGATTGACTATGGGTGGTGTAGTTAATCTTGTATTGCGCTGGATATCTTGTTGGAGTTGCAGATATAGAGGTGTGGCCGCCGCTAAACTGCGAGTTGGAGGTAAATCTTTAAAAGATACGGCGATCGCATCTTGCCGTTGATTTAGCGGTATGCGTTCCCCTTTATACAGATAAAATAAATCGCTGTTTTCTTGTGTTTGAGCAATTGCAGATATCTGCTTTGGCATTGAGAATACATCCAAGCCAGACCAAATAAAACCAGTGAGGACAATGCAAGTTGTGATGCGTTTCATAAAGTTGTTTCCTTGTTTTTTAAATGAACATTTGAAGCACCAGGCGACTAGAAGTCGCGGCTACACAGGCGAAACCCACCTACGTGGGTTGAAAACCTCGATTTTCTGTGAGTCCGCGCAGGCGGACTTTGTTTGTATAGCCGCGTTCGCCCTTGGCGTTGCGGTAGCAATTTTCCAATCGCCAGGCTTCTTCAGATTCCCCACTATTCAGATTCCCCAATTAAAGTAAATGCAGCCCAATATTTAGGATCAGGATGTGTTTTCATAGTGTTAAGCATGGCGTTTCTTAAGGCGGTAGCTTTGTCAACATTTTGTTGTAGATTTTGATAAAAATCAGTCATTAACACAGAAGTAGAATTATCATCAACAGCCCATAAAGAGACAATCACACTGGGGACACCAGCGCTAATTAAAGAGCGAGATAAGCCAATGACACCATCACCAGTCACCCGTCCCCGTCCGGTATCGCAAGCACTGAGAACAACTAAATCTGCATTCAGCTTCATGTTAAAAATGTCTTCAGCAGTGAGTAAACCGTCATCTTGACCAGAGGGTGCTAAGGCGATCGCACTTCCCAAACCCCGAAGATCATCAAACAATCCATGTGTGGCTAAATGAATAATTCTGGCTTGGGTCATTTGCTGGACAGTCGCAGCTTTAGTGGCTTGATTACCTGTTATGGCTTGAGTTTTAAACAGTGCAGCAATATCTTTGGCTTCCTTTTCTGCCCATTTCAAGTTAGATAATTGTTGAGCCGGTTTTCCTGGTTCTAACACCACTTTTGGCATAGTTGGATTACCAACCACCAAAACTTCCCCTTTCCCAACCCCCGATTTCCCGTTCCCCATTCTTTGCTGACGAGTTAAATCTAAAACTTGAATTGATGGTGCAGTGAGGATAGTATGTTTTTCAATTAAGTATTTGCCTTTGTCATCTTGTAGTGCAGGGAAGGGTACGAGGAATAATTCACCTTGAGGAACGAAAATCACACGTTCATTTTCATTGCTGGGGAGAAGGTCGGCTATGGGTTCAATTAGTAGTTCATGGAGTCGGCGGAATTTTTGTTTTGCTTTGGCTGCATCATGAATTTGACTGACAATAACACCACGACCTCTAGCACCAATGGATTGACGGCTTGTAGTAACCAGTTCTGCCAAAGTTGTATTGTCTTTTTCCCAGAGGGATTTGAGGTCAGCTTGGCGGAAATTGATTTCACCTGTGGGTTTGATTACCCATATATACAATTCTGATTCTTTAGTTTGTGATTTACCCTGAATGTTGAAATCATCAGAAATAATTGAATATTGGATCAGGGTAGCATTTTTCACTTTAGCAATTTGTTTAATTTCTGCGATTGTTGGGGAGGTAGAGAATTGTGTTTTGGTATCAGGAGATAACCGGGAAACCAGTAACTCCACAAAAGCACGTCCTCGTCCGCGTTCGGATATTTCTAAGGCTGTATCAGTTTTATTTTGGGCAATCAGGACTTTTTGTAAATGATTGTAGATGCGACTTTGCGTTTCAAAAATTGAGACTTTTTCACTATCTTTTAATTCTCGACCTCGTAGAGATTCATAAACTTTTATTCCTTCCAGTAGGTTACTCTCCGCTAAAGAGAGATTTCCTAGTTTGTATAAAGAAACTCCTAAATTATCCAGTGACTGACCCTCACCCAGACGGTCTTTGATTTCTCTAGCGATCGCTAAACGTTGTTGATGGTAGTTAATAGCTGTGGGGTAATCTCCCAAAGCATTGTAGGCAACACCGAGATTTCCTAGTGATTGACCCTCACCACGACGGTCTTTGATTTCTCTAGAGATCACCAAACTTTGTTGAAGGTAGTTAATAGCTGTAGAATAATCTCCCAAACTATAGTAAGCAAGACCCACATTTCCCAGTGCATTACCTTCACCAAGACGGTCTTTGATTGACCGCGCAATCCCTAAACGTTGTTGATGATAGTCAATAGCGGTGGGGTAGTCTCCCAAATGATGGTAGGTATTACCGAGATTTCCCAGTGTCGCACCCTGACCAAGAAGGTCGTTGATTTCCTTAGTAATCGCTAAAGCTTGTTGATGGTAGTTAATAGCGGTGGGGTAGTCTCCCAAATGATGGTAGACAACACCAAGATTTCCCAGTGTCGCACCCTGACCACGAAGGTTGTTGATTTCCCTCGCGATCGCTAAACCTTGTTGATGATAGTCAATAGCGCTGGTGTAGTCTCCCAAAATATTGTAGACAACACCGAGATTTCCCAGTGTCGCACCCTGACCACGAAGGTCGTTGATTTCCCTCGCGATCGCTAAACCTTGTTGATGGTAGTCAATAGCACTGGTGTAGTCTCCCAAACTATGGTAGGCAATACCGAGATTTCCCAATGCATTACCCTCACCAAAACGGTTGTTGATTTCCCTCGCGATCGCTAAACCTTGTTGATGGTAGTCGATAGCTGTAAGGTAGTCTCCCCAAGTATAGTAGGCAGCACCAAGATTTCCCAGTACATTACCCTCACCAAAACGGTTGTTGATTTCGCGGTAGATTTGGAGTGCTTGTTGCCAAGACTGCAATGCGCCCGTAAATTGACTGATATTAAATTGCTCAATACCTTGCTGTAAGAGTCGGTCTGCCTCTGCTTTCCGTTCATCTGCTGTTTGTGCCAAGACAGGCGAAATTTGTAAAAAACTAGGTAATTTGGTAGATACAGGCATAAAAGCAGTCAGGATGAAAAAAATAAATGCAGTGGTGCTGATTGTCCGATAACGCATGGCTGGTATTTGCAGTTAGGAGTTTCTATATCAGGAGAGGCGTTGACAACATATATCTCTAATGAGTTCAGGGATATGCAAAAATGGAGAAGATATAACAGCTACAACCGGATATGGATAAAATTTACCAACCCGGTTTTAGCCAAATAGCTCTAAATCGCCTGTATTTCCTCAATAGCATTATCTGCTCTTTGGGCGAATTCTAATTCTCCTTCTTGAGTAAATAGGGTTGATGCTTGACGTAAATCAGCGATCGCGCCTGGTTTATCTCGTAACTTCATCAGGGTAATACCTCGAAAATAGTACGCATAAGCAAAGTTAGGACTAATTTCTAAGGTTGTGTCAAAATCATCCTTTGCTGTGTAATATTTATTTAAACTCAAATTACTTAATCCCCTACCAAAATAGGCAAAAGTATTATCCGGTTCTAAATTGATCACTTGATTAAAATCTGCGATCGCTTCCTGATAATTGTTTTCTTTTAATCTATCAAAACCCCGTTCTAAGTACATTAAAGCATCATCTTCATTTGTAGAATCAGAAACTTGTGCTGTGACTGTAGATAATATTCTCGGCTGATTTGCCCATAAATTTCTCGCTTCGGCTTTGGGTGTAATTGCTATGGTGCTTAATACCATGATTACTACTGCTAAATTCAATTTCTGCATTTTTATGGCTCCTTGGTTACTCGTACTGTCTTATAATTTTCGCCTTCTATATACCGATACTTCTCAGATATGGTGGGGTTATGCAAAAATTTTGTGATTTTTGAGCTATTTAATTAATCAATCCCATTTCTCTAGCTCTAATTTGTGTAATCACCCGTAAATTTTTTCCTTGGATTTTCAACTCTTCACAGTCAATATTTAACGCGTTTTGCAGTCCATCCCAATAATGCCGTACCATCCGTTCAGATACACAAATATGTCGCGCGATCGCTTTATCCTGTAATCCCTCTTCAAAGGCTAATTTCAATAATTTTAACCATTCTGGCTTGACTTCTATTTCGTTACAATTTTTTTGAATATCTTTAATGTGAGTTAATCCCTGTAAGCACCATTTAATTCTGGTGAGAATTTCTGCATAACCAAGGCTTTTATTTGCTAAAACAAACCCTCCTTGATGTTCAGCAATTTCTGACTTAATTTGAATTAAATTATTGATGTGTTCACTCTGCACCATAATATTTAAATAAGGATACTTTTTCATTAAAGTCTTTAACAATTGTATGCCTGTAGAAATTCGTGGTGATTCTCCATGCTTTTCAGGTAGTAAAATGTCTGTAATAATTAAGTCAGGCTGTATATTTGAAAACTGTTTTAGAACGTCTTCAGCCGTCGTTAATGTTATGGTTTTAGCTTCTGAATATTCATCTGTGAGCATGGCAATTGTGCCACCAATAAATATTTCATGAAAATCAGTTACTACAATTTGCTGATTCATTTTATTTATCTCCAATTTTAATAATAGGGAATGGGGAATAAGAATCATAGACTAGTAAAGCACGGCGTAAATATAGTGATTCCCATTCAAGTGAGGTACAAGCAGTAATAACTAAACGCAGATGGACGCAGATAAACGCGGATAATTTTGTACTTTATTAGACTAGGAAATGCTATAATCCAACCACGCGAAGTCAATCAGGACTTACTTACGCAAAAACTCTCTCAAACCCTTATTCCTCTGTGTTCTCTGCGTCTGGTGTGGTTAGTTATTCTGTAATCCGCCCTGCGGTGCTAGCATTTTCGCTTTCTACATATTTATACTTCTCACTCCTATTGGGTTTATGCAAAAACATGGTAATTTTTTGGCTATTTAGTTAATCAATCCCATTTCCTTAGCTTTAATTTGTGTAATCACCCGTAAATTAATAGGACTTACGCATAATCTACGTTTTCTTGGCGTTCTTGGCGGCTTGGCGGTTCGATAAATCAAGATTTTTGGTAATTGTTGCGTAAGTCCTGATTAAATAGCACTTTAAGCAAATAGCAAATATAGTCTAGAGGAGCGTAAATAAGTTAAAGCACAATGAAACAAAAATTTTCTGGCTATATTCTGTTGCTTCCTGTCTAATATTTTGTATTGCTGCAATAAACGTAGTCCTATTACAGAAGCGTGGATCTCGGTTATAAAGATGAGCAAACGAGATATTAATGTACATAAAATCGATACTAACATGAAGATTGTATATATCACTAAACAAAATATTGCCAGGGGTAAAGTTATGGGAATAAGTAACAAACTCACAACTAATTGGAATAACTTAATTTTTTGAAACCATTGATAACTTTGCCGTTGTCTTTGGCGTTGAATAGCATATCCAAAAGGAGATAAAGCTTGAGATATTTTAAATCCGAATAAAAACATATACCCAACCATTGAAAGATAATTAAATATTTTTAAATGGTTGAAAGATTTACCCAAATTTTCCATAAATTTCATTTGTAGGGCATGACCTACTTCATGTGCTGCGAGCGCAACTGCTATGATGGAATTAGAATTAGCGACATCTTTTGACAAACCCACAAAATTGAGCATCGGGCTATAGCAATTTTGGTGGTCTTGAGTAAAACAAACTTTCACATCCGTTCGTCCCAAGTCCCGCAGAATTACGCGACTCATTTCAGCAGCACTTATCTCAGCTAAAGATACTTCTAAAAGTTGGTGCTGCAAAGAGGGTTTTAACCTAAGTTCTTGAAAGAAATTATGCCAATAGGGATTTAAAGTCATGATAAATTGTGTAATAGATAGACAACTCGAATCAAGAAGCAATAATTGTCCCCTTCCATGTATCCATACTTCTAGATGGACTGGGGTTATGCAAAAATGAGAGTTATCAGTTATCAGTTAAGAGACATACTTTGGTTTAGGTCTCCCACTATATCGACGTTAACTGACAATTGAAAACTCATAATCTAAAGCCGATTAGTGGTAGGCGTTGGTGGCGTGTCTAAATCCCCCACTATACACCTTGATAACTTTTCACTATTCACTGTTATTAGCTATTGCTGGCTGACATAATTTTTGAAGGGTGTCTTCACGAAATGCGGTTAATTCAGCCGAAGGTTCGGGAACAGAATAGATTTGTTGCAAGACATCACTCCACAAGTTATTTTCAGCAAAATAATTGGCTTTAGCAATAGCAATCGCTTCGGTATTTGCACCTGTGGATTTGAGTTGTTTTTCGATATTTTGTAATTCAGAACTAATGCGATCGCGCCCTTCCTTATCCATGACTTGAAAGGGGACAAATTGCCCACCATTAACTACCCAGTTATAAACTTGTCCTGGTTGTAATGGTTCGCCTGTATAGGTAATATTTTGAGTATGAACTGCTGGGTGAATCCATAAATTGATATTGCTACCCGGATGGCGCACTGCTATTGTAGAAGCGTAACCTTGCCACAGAAATAAAGGGCGATCGCTCCAAACTTTTCTATATACACTTGGTGCATCTGGAGAAATCATACACACTGATCCAATAGGACGAGAACCACCATTCCGAGGTTTTATAGGCGGTTCTTTTTTATTAAACAAATTCCGATAAGCCCTGACTAACAAAGATGGTTCTTTTGTATCTTCAGCAAGCACAACTTGCTCAGGTAAGATAGCCAAACTTGTAGAAGCTACGGCTGATAAAACTAAAGTAGATATTAGAAGATTACGCATTTTTGTTTCTTTCAAAATAGGGAAGGACAAAGTAAAGCCAAACGGTTGCCGAGGGTAAAATCCCAGGTAATAGTATGGCTAGGGAAATATACACTTGTAAACTAACCAGTCCATAAATTCCTGTAATTACAGTTGGTATAAATAACCATTGCCATATAAACTTCTGCTTTTCTATTGGCAAAATCGATAGGCTTTTACCTACTAATATCGCCATAGCAGTTATCCAGAAATCAGGAATTGGCACAACTAATCTGCGAGTCAGTAAATGATGCACCATGAAAGCATGAGTTTCACCTCCTGTAATTACCCGATTTTTATTCTGAGAACTTTCCTGATTACGCCAATATTTAACCGCAGGTGGTAAATCTCTGTGAAAATTATCCTCACCATCTTTGCTAATTCCAGCCTCGTTATATCCCCCAGGCGCAATCATCACAATTTGCTGCTGTAAATTGGGAATCATGGCAGAATTTTCTAGTAATTCCCAAGCGGGAAGAGAACGATATACTTGCTGAGAGGGAATGGAAAAGTCAATAATTGGGTGCATCCACATTTGATCTAGCCAATAACTCAAACCTGTAATGGGTTGTAAATTCGCTCTCTGGGATGACAAAATTGTTTGGTGACTTTTGTTACCATCTTTGAGAAAAGCGTTAATTTGTTGCAGCAGGTCTGTTTGACTATCTGATTGCGGCTGGGGTGAGTTAGGGATTCGTTGCAATTCGTAACTTAAGGTTAATAAATTAGAAAAATGCCAAGGCTGAGTTTGCCAATCATCCATCGAAAACAAGCGCATATACCAAGGCAAAACTTTGATATCACCTTGTAGACTCCAGTTTAAACTGGCAATTTCAGGTAATGCTTGTAGCCATTCACCCTTGAGATTGTGAGTTGCAGCCAAAACAAACCATGTCGGTTGGGGTGCAGAAATAGCATTTTGGATCGATTCGGCGAGGATGCGATCTGCTTGCGCTTGGGGTCGATCTAATAGATAATCAATACCAATTATCCTGGCATTTTTAGCTACTAACGCATCAACTAAACTCGCCAAATATTGACGATTCATCGGTTTGGGATTAGATATATTCGCTTTTCTAATAGACGTTTCATCAATTTGTACTAGGAGGATGGGCGCATCGGGAACGCTTTCGACTTGATTTGTTAGTTGACGATATATAGCCTGTACCAATATGCGGCGTTGTAATGCCCATCGTTGTAGGGATAGGGATAAACTAATAGTTAATATGAATAACAGTGCGATCGCTTCTAGGCGAGTAGGCTTTAATTTTTCAAATATTTCTGTCCAACTAGATGGTTGGATACAAAATGACTTTGCTTCTGGATGTCGGAATAAAGAAGGAATTAAATACGCACTAGGATAAGTAAAGTTTTTTTCTAATTTAATATATTTTGTAGCTGTTAATAATGACTCATGGACATCTTTATATTGAGCTAAAGTTTGAACAAATCGCAGAAAAAATTCCTCAGCTACCCGATTATGAATGGGTTCTCGCATTACTGCAACTTCACTAATACCCAAATCTATGAGTGTATTAGCAATACTTAACCCCTTGCAAGAGTTAAAAATTGCTACCTGCAAACCTCGCTCTTTTGCTATAGTTAAAGCAGGTTTAATTTCACTTAATAATAATGCCGTATTTGGAGCGATACCCAACTCACCACCAGTCAAATTAGTTTCATTACTATGACCAGCAAAAAACAAAATATCCCAACCAGAATCAGCAGCGATTGCTTGGACAATTTTAGTTTTTAACTCAGTAATACTTTCATGCGATCGCAAACCAACAAAAGTTACATCAGCCACGGAACGCAAAGAACGAATAGCCTGCTTTTCTGCGTCAAAATTTAAGTTAGATTCATCTCCTAAAATTGCTAAAATTTTCGCTTTTCTGGGAGCATTATCTGGCTTGGCATTAGCAATAATTCCTCGCCGATTTAAAGGTGTGCGAACAATCCGAAACTTAGTAGAATCCAGGGCAAATTCTGTACCAATTTCCCAAACTTCCCAAGGTAAACGATCTAAATCTAGAGAGCTACAAATCAGAAAAATATCAGTATTAATTGCTTTAGCTATAGTTGCTCTAATTTCATATAGTTCCGCACTACGTAACCAGTGATGAAACTCATATAAAAGTTGTGCTTCCGCCTCCACCAAACGAGCGTGCCAATCAACAGGAGGTGCATTAAAACTACCAATTTCTGCTACTTTGCCTCGCAGTTCCGTATTATAAAAACCCAAATAAATTCGCTGCCATTCCTGGTACTTAAAATTCAGCGCATCAGGATAAGCCAGCGTTACCCCAATCTGTTGCCCTTGCCCCCAAGACAATTCAAAGTAACAAAGCTGATCAAACTGTTGCACCTTCAAATAAAAACCAGAAACAACCATAATTCACCACAGATAAACGCTGATAAAATACACTTTAAACTCTTTTTATGGACTCTGCACTTGTGTGAGACTTTTTGGAAATCTCCAGACTGTGTGTACACGGTAAGAGTGGTGAGAGAAAATCGCCTACTAATTCTCTATATTTCTCACACCTGGGGAGGTTATGCAATTTTAACTAAGAAGATGCTTTAAAAGTTTTGAGCGAATGTAACCCGCAGGCTGTACGCTAACAAACATGACCCATAGCGGCTTTCCGTAGGGAAGTCCAGCGACCTAGACTAATGAAGAATTAAGGTTTTTAACCCGCGCAGGTGATCACTGAGCTTGCCGATAGCGTAGCGTGGCGTTAGCCATAGTGCGGCCTTCCCTCTGGGAAGACGCTACGCGTCATGTTTGTATAGCCGCGACTAGAAGTCCCCAGGGCTAAGTTAAAAATGTCACCATAAAAACTAAAAACTAAAGCACACGCCCCGGATAAAATGTAAACGGAGGTAAATTAATTTCTATACCATCTATTAAACTGACACTCACTAAGAACTTTTCATCCCAATTACCCACAACACGAGTAAACAAATAACCATCACCCTGTTCTTGATTGATTCCCTGTTCCAATAAAACGCTCGTTTGGTCACTGACTCTTAATTTTAAATGACTAGGTAAAGTATTTTGTGAAGTTGTACCTAAAACTAACAACAACGTCCACAAATGTGGGTCATTTTCAGATAATAAATGCCAAGTCATCGCATACAGGCGCAAGGGAATTCCGGCTAAGAGTAAATCTTGATAAGCACCCCGCGCCTGAGCAGGAATTTTTAAACCTCGGTGTTGTAGTTGGTTGATAATTGTCTGAAATTCTTCTGTAGGACTTCGCATTGCTACCGCAGGTGTGAAACTAGGTAATAATTTCCAAGAAAATTCCTGTGCTAATTCATCTAATTCATCCCACAACCAACGCCCCACATTCAAAGCTGGCTGTGTACATAATTTAAATAAATCTTTTAAGTTGGTTTTGAGTCCAGAGTTAGGTGTTTGCTGTTGACAATTATAAATCCAATGCAGTAACTCTGGATTAGTAAATACAGCAATTGCTTGTTCCCAAGTCAATATTTCCCATAATTCACACTGGGGTGATTGCAACTGGGGTAACAATGCGATTAAATTACTTTGCATTGTCGATGAAATTTGAGCGTGATGATCAGAAATTGCTGGTAAAGTAATGGACGTTGGTTCTAGACAACACAAATTTAATAATAAATTGTTAGCATCACAATCAAACCAATCCAAAGGTAATTGATAAGTCCAATCTACTTCCGGCTGTAAATTCGCTCTTATCCGCTTTTCTATGAGTTCCTGATAGGATATAAACCCAGAAATTACCACAGATGCCTGTTCTTCTAAAACTTCGACCAATACATAAAAATGAGGAACATATTCTGGTAAATCTACGACTAATTGAGAAAGAGCAATTTCTGAATCATACAAACTACCAGTGGAAATTAAGCAAACTTTGAATTCACCTACCTGCAAGTTGGCAACAACAGGAATCGCGTTAGCTAATGCTGGCTGTAAAACTGTGCATTTTTCCCGCCGAATAGTTAAAGTATCTGCTCGTTCTTGTAACCATTCTTCAAAAGCAAATAGCGCCAAACTATTCATATAAGTTTGCCATTTCCGGGAGACGTTGGAAATTTGATTACTCAGGTCTACAGCCTGAATAGTTTGCTCAGATGAAAGATGGATTGCAGATGGTGAAAGGAATTCATAGTCTAATTGTAATTGAAAAGGGTTGCTTGATAAGTTACTCATTTTTGTTTATCCAATACATCTAAATAACGGCACAATTTTTCTGAAAACAGGCTATTTGGAGAATGACTATTGACTGTTCGAGATTCGATTTCTGCTTCTCTAAATAAAATAGAACTTTGCGTATGTAGTATGGATGCCAGCTGTTGTTCAAGTTTTTTTAGACGTTCTGGTTGAGAATAATTATGTGCTAAATTAATCACGCTATCGCATAAAATTTTGACAAACTCTCGTTGCACATCAGCGCGAAAATCCTTCAGCTTAAGTAAGCGAGTTACTGCATCTTGCGCCCTTAATTCCAATTTCCGAGCAATTTCTGTCATCGACATTTGTTGACAATGAAATAGCTGGAGAGCTTTGATAAAATTTTGTGCTTTATTCCCCTTCTTCTGTTTTAGCTTCTTCTCCCACGAAGTTACAACTATCTTGAATGCTGGATCTAAACAATCCAAAAATTGCTGACGATATAACTCTAAAAACTCTATCTCTTCATTTTCATCAGGATTTTCCACAGCAGCGATGTCAACAGGATATTCACTAACTTTTGGTAGAGAACGACTCTGGTTATAAATACGGTATTCTCGTAGATAAGCAGCCAGCCTCTGTAATTGTGCCATTACAGTTTCATTCTCCAACTTTTGACCAATTTGGGGTTGTAAGCTGATAGCAATTTGATGTAGCTGTTGAGTCGTGGGTTGAGGACATATTCCCTTATTATCCAAAGAAATTTGTTGCAATCTTTGCAATTTATAAATTTCGTGATAACTCTTTAAAATTGCTAAAAAATCTGCCACCTCTTTAGAGGTTAAAGCGTGAAAATCATCAAGAATTTGCTGTAATTTTTTCGGTGAAGTATCATTCAAAATTGCCCAATCAGTTACTCGATAAAGTCCTAACTCCAAAAAAAATTTATTGAGTTCGGGATTTTGTTTTACCTTGATATTTATCCAAGTGGCTAAATGACTTTTTTCGGGTTCAAAACTCGACAAAATCTTCCGCCCCAGGCATTGATAATTACCTGTTTGTTCTAAATTACCATCGTCATCTAAAACATAAGGTAATAAATCTCTGTAACTAAAACCGTGAGCTTTGCCAAATTGGGCTTCTAGCTGCCAACAAACCTGCTCAATTTGCCAGGATATCAGACACAGTAGGCAACGTTCAGCTAAACAGCATATATCAGTACAACTATCCCTGGATAAATGCAGCAGTTTTCGTTGCACCATTGCATCTGGTACATCACTTTCAGCCGTATATTCGGGAAATCTATCCGCAAAAAATACTTTAGCTGGAGTAATTTCCTTGATTTTTCGTTTTCCCGCAGCATCAATTGTTACTAGCTGCCAATATCTGAATGCACTACTCATAAGCCATAAGTATTTAGAACCGCCTATTAATAGCAGTATCGCCTAACATTCATTCTTAATTCCAGACTCGTACAGCTTATGCAGTTTTGGCAAAACTTAGGATACGAGTGTTTATAAAGAGCAAAGCTAAAATCATTCTGGCGTGGAGTCTGGTCGTGGTGTTGTTGAATACCCCCGGCATAAGTTTCGATACTTAATTTTTTCGGCTTTTCCGTACCTGTCATGCTAAATAGAACCTATTCGACTGGTAATACATTATCTTAAGTATGGCTCAGTGCCGCTCAAGACCTATCCCACTCATCAAATTGTAGCGATCGCCTGATTCATATTTTCAATCAGCAACGCCAAATAAGTTGTACAAATTTTAAAATTTTATCTGAAATAGCTCGTGATTTTAGCGTTCACATAAGGGACTTCCAAGCAATAAAATCACCAAGTACGTGAATGATAATCATTATTAGGTGGGGAAGGAGAAGCCCCCGCCTGCCGCTTCTCCTTCCCCTTTTTGTAGTAAATTTAATTAGGAGAAAAATTTATGGGTGTTTGAAGTGTTGATAGAATTAACTGATTCAGTCAAAAAATTATTCTTAGATACAGCAAGCCAACTCAAAGGAGCAGCAATGCGGCGCTTTCAAGCACAAATTGTGATGGAGTTAGGTTACGGAGGGCAACTACTGGCTCAAAAAGAATTGGGATGGGATAGAAATACTATTCGTAAAGGAATTAAAGAATTAAGTAGTGGGATTACTTGTGTAGATAATTATTCGGCAAAGGGGCGTTATAAGGCAGAAGAACGGGAGCATCTCACTTTTAGATGTAACTGGTGAACGCTTTATTTCTCTAGTTTTATTGATAGCGCTCGCTTACTCCTCTGCAACAATTCAAGGTCAACAAATCAAACGTAAAGGAATACAAAAATATATTGCTCGGATCAAAGAACATGGTCGAACGGAACGGAGACATAGTAGTTTTTATATCGGTTTATATGGTCAAACTTGGGTCAATTTTAAGGATGTTTGTATGGATTTAGTCACGGAGTTAATGAAATTAAATCGCAATAAATGTAAGTATTATCAACAAGGTCTAAGAGCTATGAGGCTTATAGAGTCTGTCTTGTAGCTGATTTTGATTTTGTCCCCCCTTTTTCATTCTGTGTAGGCACTCCCTGTTTTGATGTCAGATATCAAAACCTTTACTATTTGGGAATCCTACCTTTTTTTTGCCCAAAAAACGAGTCCTATTTATCTCTGGTCATAAAGATCAAACCTTTTCTCAGTATAAACACTACTATTAGTGTAACTAATTCTTTTAATTTACTGAATCTGGTTTTTAGCGATTCCTACGGAGCGCTTCGCGATCGCTTGTTTTTTGTCCAAACTCACAAAATCGCGTTGCTCCCTATTCTGAGTAGTACCTATCTTTTAACTTTTGCCTAAAGTTTTCAAGATTTTGAGTTGTGGGAGACTTCGATAGAAGTTTCGTAAGTTCTTCCTGGCGTTCTTGGGGTAAGGCTTGGTTTTCGGTAGCTAGGGGAGTGGAGTTCTCTTTAGCCTGTTGCATGATCAACGATAGTCTGTAAGCCATCATGTTATTGGAAACCCCTCTGACACGATTGATTGAATTAATTGTTTCGATAGCTGAGTTCTTCATGGTGTAAGTGTAAATGATGAAGTTGACATTGCTACTCACCAAAAATTGTCATAAAAATCAACATTAATTCTGATAAATTGGACTAAATATTGAATAGCTAAATAGCAGTTAAGCCCTTGTCATGAATTCCTACGCTATCCTTACTCAAACAGAACATCAGCGTGTTAGCGATGACATGACCCGACCCCTACTAGAAAATTGCGAGACTGCCTCACACATTTTTATCCTTGAGCGAAACAGATAGCTTTATCTCAACTCATAATTCCTAATTGTTATTTAGTGATGAAAATTACTAAATAAACCGTTAGAGCATCGTTTGCACTTTTGTTTTGTCCCATCCTTTCCAGTACCAGGGCCACAATGGGGACAAATTTCTCGAATGCGTCCCGATTCCGGCACTTCATCAGACTCGCACAATGTCGCCAGTTGGTCACGTCCTAATATTTGCTCACAAGCCATTGCATGAAATATATCATCTTTTCATCCCAAAATTTACTTTTTAATCAATGGACTGCCTCCTCATTGATTTAATATGTCCTCGCTTAGTTTTACTATCAAGGCGTTTTTTTTGAGAACTGCGAGTTGGTTTGGTGGGTTTGCGTTTTTGGGGCAGTATGACAGCGCTTTTAATCAGTTGTTTGAGCCGTTGCAAAGCTTCTTCCCGGTTTTGCTCCTGGCTGCGGTGTTCTTGAGCCTTAATTACAATCACTCCCTCCTGGGTAATGCGTCGGTCATTTAACTTCAAAAGTTGCTGTTTATAGAAAGTGGGTAATGATGAAGCCTCAATGTCAAAACGTAAGTGGATGGCAGTAGCAACCTTGTTGACATTTTGACCGCCTGCACCTTGAGAGCGAATCGCGTTCATTTCGATTTCGCTATCGGGGATAATAATTTTGTGAGAAATTTGCAGCATAACTTATATATAACGTAGTGCAATGGCGAAACGCCACACCATCGCCTTTGTTATGCAATGTTTTCCCTTAAGAATGTTGGTAAATGTAATCCAGCAGGCGATTCTTAGGTGTAGGGAACTGCAAGGTACACGCGATCTGCTTCGCTATCGCGTGTGCTTTGCACTCAGCGCTGCTGCAAAGCAGATCGCTTCCCCCACCACACGATGGCAAAACAGCATGAGCGCACAGATTATTCTTCATCATTGCCGAAAGTCACACAAGGGCTGTCAATTATCAGTATGCTTTTCCATGAATTGCAGAAAATAACGGTAGAACAATTTACCCCACATTCATCAGGGTGAATGCACTGTATTGTTTCTTCTACCACGCTATGAAAAGCACAATCATTGCAAATAGTTTGACATGGTGGTTGACGGTTAATTGAATCTGACATCACTTTGATTAGTGCTGGTGGTGCAGTGTTTGGGGAACGCAAGCTTTAATATACGCCTGAAGCCGCAGAAAAAGCGGGGCGGGAGTGGATTGGTAAGGGAAGTTGAGCGATTTCAATGAGACATATATGCTATGTTGAATCCGTATACCACTTATTTTAATATTTAGTTGATATTTATGGTTGGCAGAAAAAAGCTTCATCGTGAAAGTTTACACGCTAGAGTTGCACCAGAAACATCTTCCAAACTTAAAGAAATAGCTTATGCGTTAGGTTACATATACAATCAAGACGGGTCTATAGGACAACTCCTAGACGCGATCGCTAGTGGTGAATTAATTCTCATTTCTGCCAAAAATCCTCGTAAAACTGGTTGACGTTTTTACATTTCACTAGTGGTATAATTATGAATATGAGAGTAAAAAAAATACACTCTCATCAGGAGGTGAGATAAGTGACTCAATCCAAAGATGGCAACGGACACGGAGAATACAATCCTGAAGTCGAGTTTGAATACTTGGCAGCAGATGTCTGGATTAAATCAGACTCTGAAGGGAACCGAGACGTTGCTTATACTGAAGATGTCTTAGAAACATTGGAAGAGGATGATGAAGAATCGGACTCTGAAGATGAAGAATAGCATCTAATTAACTTATGCCCCTAGCTTGTACCTGGGGGCTTTCCTCATCATCTCTTCTACTTGGAGTATAGCTTCTTATGTCATTAACAAGCGTTATCCACCCCCTTCACTTCCAAATTATTCAAAGGAATGGTACGACGTGGTATTTCAAATATGGCAGTGTTTTCTACAATCGCACTGACAAAGATTTACCCGAAAGTGACCGAGAAAGGTTATTTGGAATAACTAAAAATAAAATAGTAACTGAGTTGTTCCGCATCAATGGCGGTCAATCTGGATATTACCTTGCTAATCTTAGAGACAAGAACTACTACTACTGTGGTGATGACTGGGCTTCGGTCAAAGCCAAGTTGCGGGAATTAGGCATTGGGCGGGATGAGCCAAATTACTCTTGAATGAAGCATTTTGTAGGGGCGCTTCGTGGGGTGATACATTCCCCTCAATCCCAGCGTTGTTTGCTGCTTTTTTCACTATATGAAAAACCATACTGCGGCACAGATGGCCACCCTTAGCTGAAACAAATACTGGGTCATCATGTTTGGCATACCCCTTTAAAGAGTTAATCTCTTTCCACATACCCGCCCCAATCAGCATAAATAAATTCTATGACTATGACTAATGAAATTACGGAAAAGCTCAAGCAAGCCTCTGATAGTTTGCCAGGGTTAGCGCGTCTCAAACCCTATTGACAGTGGGATTCTAGGAGAGGATTGAATTTGGGACAGATGCGGCCAATACAGAAAGCATATACTGATCATTCATAGCGGCTCGCCGTGACTTTTGACGAATACTGCGGCGGAAAGAGGATTCTCGCTCTAAGGCATTAAGAGCAATGCGACGTAGCAAAGAAAAATTCTGTGGGCTGTGCAGAGAACGAATTCGACATTCATCCTCATTGAAAGTGACATCTAATGTCCAATGAACAGAATTTTCAATCCCCCAATGCTGTCGAATTGCACTACCAATTTTGTTGGCATCACTGGCGAGACTAGTAATGTAAAATTGCACCTCATGGGTAGTTTTATTCCAATGCTGAATCGAACGCACTACCATCACGACTGTTGTTAGTCCTTTCCACAAATCTTGTTCATGAAGTGCAGGAAGTTGTGACACTGGTACGGTGTAAACCTGACGATTCTCGATGCGATGATGTCCTTTTTCTATCCGTTGACTCCTACTCACATCAACATCTTTAAATCCATTAGACTGGGCTGTTTTAAACCAATTTTTGACTTGCTGGTGCAGTGTAGGATGATTATCTTTCAAGCTCAAAATGTAATCAGAATCAGCTGCGATAATTTTTTCGGCAATCGATTTTTGAGTACCCATTGCATCAATAGTAATGATGCAGCCAGATATGTCTAGCATTTCTAACAGTGCTGGAATCGCGGTGATTTCATTAGATTTGTCACTGACTTTTGTTTGTCCTAAAACCAGACGGTGTTCACTTGACCATGCACTGACCGTATGTAAAGCTTTTAACTGAGATTCCCGATCATATGAGCCTCTATGAGTTTTGCCATCTATGGCTACTACTTCTACTCCCAATTTCTCAACTAATGATTGTACCCATTGCCGAAAACATTGCTCAAATTCTCTTGGGTTAATTCTCTCAAACACTCTCCTAAAAGTATCGGGACTGGGTATTCCGAATGGTAGTTGCAAAAACGTTTTCAACCACTCCTGTTTACTGATTCCATACTCCTCAATATCTTCCCAACCTTGAGTTCCTGCTATGACTGCTAAAACCGCTATGGTGATGATATCGGTGAGTAAATGATATCTTGTTCTTTCCACTCTGGGATCTTTTATTTGTGTAAAGTATTCCTGGAACTTCGTGGTAATGTTTTTGCTATTTACACTGGGTGTAAAATATGCTTTACTTTTGCTTTTCTTGTTCTTAAATCCGTTTACCATGACTCGAACCTTGCACCTAGATGGATTAAATCTTACCCTACCTCGGATAGTGCCACCTTGTTTCCAACTTGATGGCTGTTCATGCAAATCCTCTTGTCAACAGGGTTTGAGATGCGCTGACCCTGTATGGACTAATGGAGATTGTTGTCGTTGATAATGGTAAAGAATTTTATAGCAAACACTTTCAAGATGCTTGTCAACAATTAGGTGTAAGCATCCAATATACACCTCCTTATATGCCTTGGTATAAAAGTAGCGTAGAAAGAACGTTTAGTAGTTACAATACCCAACTATTACAGGGGCAGCCAGGAACATTATTCAAGGAATTTATAACCCAATATGATTATGATCCTAAAAAGAATGCTGTAGTTTCCCTTGAAGCTTTACAAGAGATGATTCACATCTTTATTGTGGACATTCATAATCAAAGTTCTCATGCTCAATTTTGTACACCTAGAGCCGAAATTTGGTCAAAAGGAATAGCTGAACATCCTCCCACTTTACCACCCAGTCTTCAAGAGTTAAGAGTGTTAGTTGGAGCGGTAGAAAAGCGGGTGATTTCTAGAAGAGGTGTGGAACTTTATGGTCTTTATTATCATAGTTCAGAATTGACTAGACTGCGCTCCAATTACGAAAGAGAAGATATGAGGAGGAGAGGTGGCTTGCGACCAAGAGAAAAAGCCACTATTAAGTATGACCCCACAGATTTATCAAAAATCTATGTTCTTGACCCAACTAGCCATCAATTTATCGTCGTACCTGCCATGAATCAGGAGTACACTCAAGGTTTGACTCTTTGGCAACACAAAGTTATTAAAAACCTAGCAGCTATTGAGGCGAAAAAAATTGATATTGTGGCTTTGGCTTTAGCTAAACAGAAAATTCAAGAAATTGTAGAGCGTGAATGGCAAAAATCTTATAAAGGGAAAACTCGTAAATCAATGGAACGTTCAATACTGATACATTTTGACAAAAAGACTGGTGAAGTTCGAGTAGAGTCCGAGGGGTTTGAAGGGCTATCTTGCCTGGAAGCCACCCAGCCGTTTGAGGAAGCGTTGGGAGTTGTGGGCGATCGCACTTTCAAAGATGAAGCTCAAACCCAACAGCTTAGAACTAATTCTAATCATCAAACTCGTTTAAGACAATAACAAAAAGGGGGGATTAAGTTCCCCCAATCGATTATGGAATTACCCAAAGAATACGCAATGGTTCATATTTACGCCGCTACTAAAGCCCAAGAACGAATGGCACTAAGATAAGCCGAAAGCAAGTTGAGATAAGAGTTTAAAGGATTGAGAGTGATAAAAAACTGGTGGAGTAAGGAAAAATATTTAATTCGCGGAAACTTTCCGCGAATTAAATCTCCATATTCTTGGACTCAATAATTCCTGACACAAAGTGCTGTATTTATCCGGATTGTTCCAAATCAAGCAGTTTTTAAATTATGGTGATATCGCTGGCGTGGTTCTTGCATTAAAGGATAAGATTTAGGGCGACGTTTTCTAACTCTCGGTTCACTTCGTGCTGGCCTTAGTGGTACTTCCTTATGCACAATAACTTTTAATAAAGTAGAATAAATCTGATGGCGTTCGCTGTTAGTAGCAGCAATGAACTGGGGAATAAAGTTATCAAAATGTTGCCTTGTTCCCTGCAATGATAATCGCAAAGGTGAGACACCATAACTATTACCAGCCGACCACATTAAAGTTCGTAACAGATTATAAGCCAATAAAAAAGCCCAGATTTCTTTCCGTACCATTGCCGGAGTCTTACTTCTTAATATATCCATCCCCAATGTAGTTTTTAGATGCTTTAAATCAACTTCTACATCCCAACGTTTTTGATAAAGACTCGTAATGTCTAAAGTAGAATAAGCCTTGGTATCAAGTAAAGTAGTAATCAGACTCACCTGTTCGGTTCTAAAGCCGGGAATGAAAATATAGAAATAAATTTCCCTGACTATTAACGTATTTGGTAAAGAGTTAAATTCCTCTTGACTTAAACCTTGGGGACATTTTTTCGGTTGACTCCAAGTGACAATTTTATCACAACTCCCAACAATTTTTCCCCGACGCATTTGGGTTTGACGACCTTGATGCTTGCGAAATACAGCATCACAACCCAAACTTTTTATTTGAAATATATCAGCATAAGCACAAAAGGCTCTATCTCCTAAAAGCACATCCCCAGGGCTGAGGAATTCGTACAATCTTCTTGCTAGTTGAATATCATGAGTGTTAAAAACATCAATTGCTAAGGCGACAGCCGCACCAGTGGCAATGCTGAAAAGCGCACCAATCTTCGCAAGGGGAAAACCGCATCCGGTTTTTTGGCTACTGGGTTGAGGATATTCTTTTTGATTCTCAGGTGTATCTGGCATTGATACCGTAGAACCATCTATTACCTTAACTTTTCGACCACACCATAAATGTTTTTCATTTACCTGAGATTCTAACCCAATTGCCACTTTACCAAATAGTTTTTGGATTAATTTTTCTGGTAATCTTTGACGTGCTTGGCAGTAAGCACTCGTATCTGTTGATGGCAGTTCTACTCCTGAACCCACAAGATAGGTAATGACTCGACTAACAGCATTATGGCAACTTTTATCAACATCTAATACCTGAGACAGAAATGCCCATAAGGTACAAATTGGGTCAAATAAGCGTTGGCGGTATTTAATATTAAGTTGAGCTAATTCTTCTTGAATTACTTCTGATGGTAACAATTGATGAATTGGTAAGCCCAAACTGTGAGTAAATTTCTGCTTGAGGATTTCAACACTTTTAGATATAATTGGAGTATTCATTTGAGTTAAGTAGTCTAATTGTTTAGTTGATTACTCAATTCTCCGTGGGCATGAATAAAGCCACCTGACTTCTAGTATATAGAATATAATCATGTAATTCGCGGAAATTTTCTGCTAACTATTGAGTTGAGCATTGAATTGGATCTCCCTATGCCAGCAGTCAAGAAAAAACCCAAGTCACAGGATTTGATTGAGCGTGCTTCTAACCTTCAATCATTAATTGCACAACTAGAAAAAGAAATACAACAGATATTTGACTCTGGCCAAGTTGCGCCTGAAAACAGTTGGATTGTGCGTTACCAAGTTAAAGGTAAATACGGGGTTTATTGGTATTATAAATTGCAGGCTGAGTTACCTGTTTTTGATAAGCGCGAATTAGGAAAATCTCGCTACAAACATCTTGGTCGAGCCGGCAGTCCCGCATACAATGATGCGGTAACAGCAATGATACGACGTACCAAGATTGATGCGCTTCATCGCATGGTAAACACAATTAAGCAAGGGTGGATTGATTTATATGAGGAGACTGAAAAACCCTCGAAGAATTCCTGACTAATTCGCGGAAAGTTTCCGCGAATTAGTTTTCTGACTCTATTTCCCCCACACGCTTGCTCACTCTCAATCCTTTAAACCCTTATCTCAACTTGCTTTCGGCTTATCTTAGTGCCATTCGCCCAAGAACCAATCGTAATCAAAGGCAATACAGAGGGTCTGTGTGTATTGATTAATGCTTTAGTTTCAGCCATTGCCTTTAGTGATGGAACTGCGGAGATTTTTGACGGCAAAGCCGAACTTCATGAGTTAGTCGTGAAACTGGTTGAAACTCACGATGAACTCGCACCATTACCGTATAAAGATTTACAAAATGAACCTAAATAATATCTTTGCCACTTTAGATTCTCAAATTCCAATTGTGGCTCTTGAAGTTCTTGCACCAGAAGAAGCTACGATTATTCAGTGGCTAACAACGCAAGCTAAGGAAAAACTTGAAAGTCCCGTATTTTTCTGGAATCTGGGAGTTTCAAGCCTGGAGCAATGTCTGATAGCTGAGGACGGTGGGTTAGTATTTAAGCCAGTGCCAGAGTACAAGCGCCCGACTCATGTTGACTCGTTGTTGTTTGTATTCGATTATATCAACAACTTTGACGGTGTTGGAGTATTTATAGTAGGTGACGTTCATCCATTCGTGGGTAAAAATTCTCCTCAATTGAGTTGGGAAATACTCACCAGGGTCAAGAACTTGTACCACAGACTCAAGCCCACGGAAAAACGCATCATCTTTCTGGGTCAAAGTATTCAACTACACGATTCTCTGGTGCGGCTGATTCCGTTCGCGGAAGTGCCTCTGCCAACAATTGAGCAAGTTCAAGAGCGTTTAGAATCGTACTTGCAGTATTTGAAGGAATCAGCCTCCGAACAGGAAGTTTCATTCCGAATTCTGTTATCAGACGACAATAAAGAAACTTTGGCACGGGCAGCGCTGGGATTGACCCTAGAAGAAATCAGCGACTTTCTGAGGCTGACGGTCAAAGAGAGTTTGAGCAGCGCTGGCATTACAATTGATGCTAGTGTCATCGCCAAGGTGGTCGAGTACAAAACCCGGCTGCTATCTCAAATGGGGATTGAGTTGGGAAAACCAGCTACAATCCCATTCGGTGGACTTGACCTCTTGCGTGATTGGTTGCAACGGCGGCGACGATTGTTTACACAAGAAGCGCGATCGCTCAATTTACCCCAGCCTAAAGGTGTGTTATTAGCGGGTCCACCGGGAACGGGTAAATCTATATGTGCTAAGAATATTGCCAATATCCTCAACTTACCACTATTGCAACTGGATATTGCATCAATGCTTGGTTCTTTGGTTGGGGAATCTGAAGGCAATATCCGTAGGGCTTTGAAAACAGCCGAAGCGATCGCACCATGCGTTTTGTGGGTTGACGAAATTGAGAAAGCCTTGTCAGGACAGGGTGACTCTAGCGGAGTTTCACAGCGAATCCTTGGAAATATCCTCACATTCATGTCTGAATGTACGGCGGGAGTGTTCGTTGTGGCAACTTGCAACGATCCATCAGCACTACCCAGTGAACTCAAACGAAAGGGTAGATTTGATGAAAATTTCTTTGTTGACCTACCGAGTGAGCCTGAGAAAGTGCAGATTCTCAAGATTCATCTACAACGATTTGGCATCAGTGTGGAGGATGAATATTTGGAGGCGATCGCTAACAATACTAACAAATTTTCCGGTGCTGAACTGGAAACTCTAGCAGCTGAAGCCGCACTTTTGGCATTTGACCAAGGACGACCACAACAGGTCACTTTGGGTGATTTAGAGGTTTGTCGGCAAACCATAACACCTTTAGCTGTCCAAGATGCGGCTTCTGTTGAGCGAATGCGTGAGTGGGCGAAGACTGCCAGAGATGCTTCTAGTGCGATCGCTCCCAGACCTAGCAAATCTCTACGGACTTCTCGATTCAATTTGAATTGATTAATCAGGTGATTGTCTCTGTATTCTAGCGGGGACAATTGCTTGATTTTTTCATATTGCTGAAAGAAACGCTACGCGAAAAACTAATGACAAATAATTAAGACAGTTTTATGCCACTCAGCCAAAACAGAATCGATAAAGATAACTCTGAATATACATTCATTCCACCAATTGAGCATACACCCCAACAGATAGAAACAGGTAACAAAATTGTGGAAGTTTTGAATAACCAAAATCTCACTGAATCTGATAAGAGACAGGCGTGTTGGGAATTATTAAATAGTAACACTTAACGAGGACAACTTCGCTGGGGTAACGCCAAGCAATAATTAATTGCAGGTGAATGTCTGAATTTTAGATTTTCACCTGCAACTTCATTCAATTAAATTATGGAAACCTATCTTGTATTTGTTGATGCTGTCCGAAACAGCAATAAATTTTGGAGTGCAAAAGTTGAAGGAAGTCAGTTGATTATCAAATGGGGAAGAGTTGGGTACAAATCCCAAACGAAAGTCCATTCCTTAGCAAGCAAGCAATCAACGGGCGATTTTTAAATATTATCAGTTGGTAGCTGAGAAGAAAGCCAAAGGTTATCAAGAAAGTCAATCTGAGATAGACGGTAATCGCAATGTTTCTGAAATCAGACGTGCAATACAACTTCTCAACATCATGCGTCCTTGCATTGCTGTCAGAAATTTCCATGAGGGCTACATTGCTGCTCTAAATGAGTATTTGCAAATAGTTACTACGCCCTTGGGTATGCAAATAGATCCTACCAGGGTCTACAGAACAGTGGATGATATCGACCACCAAAAACAAATCCTCAACTCATTATTATCACCCACTTCTGTAACTGTTACACAGGCTACAGAAGTTCCCAAATCTGAACCGCAAACTGTCAGCCTCAAGTTTCTGCCTAAGAGCTTCTGGCGACATTCTTGAGGATTACTATCAAGCAATTTATTAGCTTGGTAGTGATTTTTTCTTTTTACTCTAAAGTTAAAATATGAAACAACCTTGCAAAAATTGTCCATTCAAAAAATCTGTAGAATATGCGCTTTCGCCTCAAAAAGCGCGCGATATTCTGCAAGCAATTACGCACGACATAGCCTTTCACTGTCACGAAACAGTGGATTATTCTGAGTCTATCAAAAATCGAGTTACTGCTGAATCAAAATTGTGCTTTGGTGCGGTTTTGTTCCTAGAAAATACTGTGCGTGGCGGTTGTCGCTCAAATGTAATGTTTCGCTTTGGGTTGATGCGGAAAGAATTCAAGCTTACTCATTTACGCCGGGATGAAAGCGTGTATCAGTCTTTCGAGGAATTCTTGGAAGGAGTGTCTTATTAATGATAAAATTGACTATCTAAATAAAAATAGCTAATTTTATTTATCATTTTCAATTAAGCCATGCAAAATAAAGCCACATACTATGCCCAAGATATTGAGAAGGTTGCCGATAAAATAAAAAAGCTACTTTCCCTTTCTCAATCTCCTAACGAAGCAGAGGCACTTGCGGCTTTTTCAAAAGCTCAAGAGATGCTAACTCGCCACAACTTATCAATGGCAGACTTAGTAGATTCAACACCAGAACAAATAGAAGAACAAGTTATCAACGAATCCCAAAGACAAAGTTCGTGGAAGGGGATCTTGCTGAATGCAGTTTGTCAGGCCAACTATTGTTTTGCTTATCGTTTGAAACAGTCGGCCCAAATCAAGCAGATAATATTCGGGCGCAGTGTCAATATTCAGTCAGCCAGAATGCAATTTGACTATTTAGTGCAAGCAGTTGACCGACTAGCGAAACAGGTAGACGGCGACCGCACTTTTAAAAATGCTTTTAAGCTAGGTGCTGCACATCGGCTTCATGCCCGAATTTTGTCAGGTATAGATAAACAAAAATGTGCGGGTGTAGCAGCTTCTGAAAATTCACCAGCAATCTCAGCTATTGTTATGCGATCATTATACGAAAAGCTGGAAGCAGAATTGAAAGCATATTCTGAAAAATTGAATTTAAAAAGCCGAAATCAAAGGTCTTCTTGTAGTTCAGAAGACGGATTTGTTGCTGGGCAGTTAGCTGGGGAGAAAGTTTTACTCAATCAGCAGACTGGTGAGAAAGACCAACGTTATCTGCCTATTTAGTCGGCAATTAAAATTATTTTTTCTCCCCCAGCTACTCCAGATTATTTCACCTTATTTAAATCCTGACAAAAAAGTGAAGTGAAATACAAACTCTTAGGAATTTTTAGCGGTGATTGTTTTTGCCAAGCCGAGCGAGAAATGTGAGTGAATGGTTGAAGCATTATCATCTCACCCTCGTGCATTGGCTAAGGTATTGCTCTGTTAGTGACATTGTATACACTGAACTGAAGCGGTTATGGGAGCAATGGTATTAGATAGGTGATATTTGCTAAAATTTAAATAATTGAAGCTGCTTAGTATCTCTCAAAGGGATGTTTTAAGTGTGTGGTTTTGGGAAAACGACTCGATTGAGTACGAAATTTATAAAAAATATGAGCGTGCATTAGTCAGCATTGGGGTGAATTTTTCATTTGAACAAGTTCAAACCGCATTGGAAGCTTGTACGTATGGGTTAGAAGATGCTTTTAGAAGCACAATTGACTATGTATTGTGGTTACAAAAAAATGAAAAAAATTTTTACCCAAATGCAATTTTGATTAGTGCGCTGAAAGAACAGTGGAAACCTGTCGCATGGCAAGATGACTACCTTGAGCTACCAATGTTGGAATCACCAGGGCAAAGGTGGTGGAATGCAGCAGCAAAAATTTGGGGCTACGATTTGCGTAATCAACTTGTTGCTGATATATCTTACAGCAATGGGACAGAATTTATTAAGTTTACGAACGGAAAGAAATTGATGCTAGAGGCTGCTTGGCGTTGGGAATGGGAACGAGTATTAGAATATGCCAGCAGTCAGGCTGATCAAGCTACTCCTCCTGATTAAACCTGTTTTGTCACTCTCGCAGTAGTATAATAAAATACAAATACTAGAAGCAAGACACAGAGTATGGTACAGCCCCGTCGAGCCGCACCAAAAGTCAAATTCGTGGACGAATATTGCCAGTGGTATTCCTGCAAGATGGTCTGAAAACCACTATTCTGCAAGGGGTTGAAATTTTGCTACATTGGAGTAAAAAAGCCGTGTTCGGTATGAAACAGTGGCGAGTTTTGGCGAGATGAAAAATGATACCAATTCCACCTTTTGGCACAATCGTGTAACGCTGCATGAATCACGAGCCAAAACGATAAGCCAATTATAAAATTTGCGGACTTTATAAGTATTTTAGTATACGCTATTGGTTATGATGCAGGTATTGTCGCCGTCCGGTTACGCGCAGTCCGTTAGCTAGCAAGCTGAGTATTCTTTAACCAAAAACATATGATTCGATTGATTACGCCCAGTGACACACCTGCCTTGATCGCTTTGGCGGAAGCGTCTGGTTTATTCGAGCCAAATCAAATCGAGGAACTCGCCCAAATGCTGAATCAACATTTCAATAGCGAACTGGAGAGTCAAGATTTGTGGTTTACCGATGATGATAATGGGGTAGTAGGCGTGGCGTATGTTGCGCCAGAACGAATGACCGAAGGGACATGGAATCTCTATCTGATTGCTATTCACCCTGACCGTCAAAGACAAGGACGTGGTGGTGTCCTGCTTCGTCATGTTGAACAAGTGCTAGCAGACCGCGGTGAACGTGTGCTGTTAGTGGAAACGTCCGGTGTTGAGAACTTTGAATATGTCCGATCATTTTATCGAAAGAATGGTTATGACGAGGAAGCTCGGATTCGGGAGTTTTACAAAGCAGGAGATGACAAGATCATTTTCCGTAAAGCATTTGGGAAAAGCGCTGCTTGACACTCCCCGAATTAGAAATTCGGGGATTCTACATTCACAGACTCGCCGTTAGACGACAGGCTTGCGCCAACCGCCCAAGAGGGCAAATCTCCTGTAGCGTAAGTGACCGTATTCCTACCGTACTGAGTCCTATCCTCAAAATATTGATTGCTGCGATAAACTAGATGTCCCTCTTGTGGAGCGCTCCACCCGTCAGACTAGCGCGAAATATTCTGCTTTAGAAAGTCAATGAAAACTCGAACTTTGAGAGGAACGTAAGCACGGGAGGGATAGACAAGCCAGGCAGCAGTGTTAAAATCCGTTGCTGTTACTTCATAATTGGGAAAGACGTTGACTAGTTTACCAGTCTGTAAATCCTTGTGAATTAACCAGTTTGGGAGCAATGCCAGACCCATTCCAGCGATCGCGCATTGCTGGAGAGCAAGTCCGCTGGAAATAATGGTGTTACCACGAACAGAAGTTTCGCTTTTTATACCATTCTTATCCCTGAATATCCATTTTGAGCTAAAGATTGCTAGGGGGAAGAGAAGACAGTTATGTTGCCCAACATCGCTCGGTTTTTTTGGTTGACCCCATCGTTTCAAATACTGGGGACTAGCGCAGACAAAATAGCAAGTCGGCATGAGTTGTTGGGCAACCAGGGTTGAGTCTGCCAGTAATCCCAGACGAACTGCTACGTCAATTCTTTCGGTTAACAAATCTACGATAGTATCTGTGAGTAACAAATCAACCGTCAGGTCTGGATAAATCGTGCCAAATTTTGATAACAAAGGCACAATACACTGAAGTCCAAACGAGACAGAAACTGTAACGCGGAGTTTTCCCTTTACCTGCCCAGAAACGTCCGCTACTACATTAATTGCCTGCTGCATCTCCTCGACAAGTGGCTCAACGCGCTCAAAATAGGCGATACCAGCTTCTGTTGGTGACAATTGACGTGTTGTTCTCTGGAATAACCTGACACCAAGTTCTTCTTCCAAACCAGCGATCGCTCGTGAAACAGAAGAAGGGTCAATATTGCGTTCTCTGGCGACAGCAGCAAAACTCCCTAGCCTCATCACTTCAACAAAGGTTTGCAGCACAGATATGTCCATTACTCAGATCATAAATCCTCATTCACTATAATCTTTTTGCATCAATTCGTGTATAAAATGCACGAGATTCATTCATGAATTGGTATTTATTGCTTAGTGAACAACAAGTATAGTCAAGTCATGTTGATAGTTAATTTACGTAATCTACTGAAGCTGAAATCACAGATTTTCCCCTAATCATCTGTCGCGCCTACAAATTGCATCATTCTCATTTTTGCTTGGTTGAGAGGAGAAAATATGAGCCTTAAACTTTATGATTTAGCTGGAGCAAAAGATGATTGCCGCTTTAGTCCTCCTTGTTGGCAAGTCAAAATGGCTTTAAAGCACAAAGGACTTGATGCGAAAGAAATTCCTTGGCGGTTTACAGAGAAAGAGGCGATCGCTTTTTCTGGACAAGGAAAGGTTCCTGTCTTGGTTGATGGTGACAAAACAGTGATTGATAGTTGGGAAATTGTTCGTTACTTGGAAACAAATTACGCTGATCATCCTAGTTTATTCGGCGAAAAAAATAGCGAATCAAATGCTTTATTCATCAAGTTTTGGTGTGTGCAAACCATTACTCCAATTATCTTGCGGATTATTCTCCTAGATTTATATCAGCATTTACATGAAAAGGACAAAGT
Organism: Anabaena sp. CCY 0017; assembly: GCF_963920885.1. Lineage (NCBI taxonomy): Bacteria > Bacillati > Cyanobacteriota > Cyanophyceae > Nostocales > Nostocaceae > Anabaena > Anabaena sp. CCY 0017. The sequence goes on from NZ_CAWUDG010000022.1 coordinate 72,574, forward strand.
ATACTTTCGCGAGAGCCGAGAGAAATTTTTGGGGATGACACTCGAAGAATTTGCAACACCTAATGATGCAACTATCACTGCTTTGCGAACAGCTTTATCTCCTCTGAGAGAAGTTCTCAAACGTCAACCCTATTTAGGTGGTGATAGTCATTATTTCGTTGACTACATTGTATTTGCACCATTTCAATGGGCAAGGGTAGTTAGTCCAATCCAATTGCTCGCCCCAGATGATCCCATTTATGCTTGGCGCGATCGCTTGCTGGATGCTTTCAATGGTTATGCTCGCAATTCATTTGGTTACTCAGTCTAAAAATTCATTAGAGAAATAATATGAGCCGAATTGCATTACTGGGAATGGGTGCAATGGGATTTCGTGTAGCACAGAACCTTCTGAATGCCAACCATAAGGTATTCGTTTACAACCGCACGGCAGATAAAGCAATACCCTTGCTGGATCAGGGGGCTATTTGGGCTGCAACTCCCAGGGAAGCAGCCGAGTCAGCTGAGATTGTAATTAGTATGGTCACTGATAATGACGCGTCACGAGCAATTTGGCTTGACTCAAAAACGGGTGCAGCGATGGGACTTGGTAAAGATGCAATTGCAATTGAATCAAGCACCCTAACTGTTGATTGGACAAGAGAACTAGCAGCAGCAATTGAGAGCCGTGGGGCTGCCTTCCTTGATGCTCCGGTTGTTGGTTCTCGCCCACAAGCGGATGCGGGAAAGCTGATTTATTTAGTTGGAGGAAATATAGAGACTTTAACACTAGTCCAAGATGTGCTTGATGCCGTTGGATCTGCAACCATTCATGTCGGTGCTATCGGTCAAGGGATGGCGATGAAACTTGCAGTCAATGCACTTTTTGGGATTCAGGTGGCCGCATTGGCAGAAATTTTGGGAATGCTGAATCAGAACGGAATTGACCCGGCAAAAGCGATGGAATGTCTCGGTGAGATGCCTGTGATCAGTCCAGCCGCTAAAGGTGTGGGAAACCTGATGTTGATCAACCACCATGCACCGATGTTCCCGATTAAATTGGTGGAAAAAGATTTCCGCTATATTACTCAAACAGCACTAACTGTTGCGGCTCCAACTCCAGTGTCTACTGCTATTCATCACATTTACTTGGAAGCGATCGCCAAGGGATATGGAAATGACAATATTACAGGTGTTGTTCAACTTTTCATCTAAAGTCTCAGTTGGTGAAACCTTAAAACATGATAGCTATTGAGGTCATTTCAGCAGTTATCCATAGTGTTCAAAACTTTTTCTCTACCTCTTAATTAACATAAGGAAACCATGAATAATCAAAGTATTGCCACTGTTAAGAAGCATTCCAGAATCATCGCTATGACAGTTGGATTTGTTTCGACTCTCACAATGGCGACAGCAGCAACAGCAGCTAATCTCAAGGTCACTGTTGAGAACTTAGCACCTGCAAATGGTCTTGTTGTCACTCCTTTATGGGTTGGCTTTCATGATGGCAGTTTTAATATCTTTAACTTAGATGAGCCAGCCTCAATCAGTCTAGAACGTCTAGCGGAAGACGGTACTACTGCACCAATTGCTAATACATTTTTATCTAGCGGCAGTGGATTAGTTGAAGGAACGATCCTTGGACCTGGCATTAGTCCTAATTCCCCACCAGTTATTCCTCCCGGTACAACAACTACTCGGACATTTAAGGTGGATGGCAGTCTGGCTACTAGTCGTTACTTCAGCTATGCAACCATGATTGTTCCCAGCAATGATGCCTTTATTGCTAATGAAAATCCCCTGGCATTTCAAATTTTCGATAATTTGGGTAAGTTTATTGGCGCTGATTTTATAGTTTCGGGAAATCGTATTTGGGACGCAGGGACGGAAGTCAACGATGAAATTCCAATTAATACCGCACTTCTAGGACAGACACAGCCTAACACTGGCGTAACTGAAAATGGTGTAGTTAGACAGCATCCTGGTTTTATTCCTGGAGGCAATATCTTAACTGCATTTCCCAATGCAGATTTTACAACCCCAGACTACCAAGTAGTCAGAATTAGAGTTGAGAAAGTACCAGAACCAGCCAGTACCATTGGACTGCTTCTCGTGGGCAGTTTGTTATGGGTAGGGCAGAGTTTTACCAAACAATCGATGTTAGGAAACAAGCAGGCGAGAAGTGGCAACACTGGCTCGTAAAAAAAATTATGCTGATGTCGAATCGGCAAAGAAATCCAGCAAAGCAGTTGAAAACTGCTCTGGGGCATCTTGCTGTACCCAATGGGAGGCATCTTCAATAGCTTGAAAAATAGCATCTGGAATTTCGCGAGCTAGTTGCATTCCATCTTCTGATTTCTGCCAGGGGTCATTCATGCCCCACAGAATCAGGGTGCGAGCCGTAATTGTGTTGTGTCGATCAACAAGTGCAATTGTTTGATTGGCATTGAGGGCAGATGCGTTGCGAAGCAAGCTCAGTTTGCCTTCTTCACTTGACCAAGGTGCTATGATACCGTCTCGAAATAGGGAGGTGAGTCGGCTTTTGTGGGAAAGACCTGCGGCAAGACTTTCTTCCAGAGCTACGACCAAATCTGTGATTGGACGAGACTTCCACCGTAGAGGATGTCCAAAATCTAGCATATCATCGTCAAAACGGTCGTAGCAGACAGAATTTGTGATTACAAGGCGATTGACAACTTGTTGATGCTCGATCGCTAGAATTAAAGCCACCGCACCGCCCGTATCGTGACCCACAACATCCACTTGTTTTAGGTCAAGAGCCGACAACAAACTAACAATCATTCGAGCCTGGTCTTGAAACCCACATTCCGCACTTCAAATTGAAGTATAAAGAAATTACATCAAGAGAAAAGCAAAAAAATCAGGATGATGAAGGCTCATATTACTGAAGGAATCTACAGCATGAAAATAAATCATCAAACACAATATATTTGACGGTTATGTAAGCACGAAAAATTTGAGGAGCAATTACTGTTCCTTCGATGTGGATAAATTTTTCTGCACTCTCCAAAAATTAAATTGTTCGATTTAAGAAAGCAGATAGTATCTTTGACAAGATGATGGCAGACAATTCAAAATAAAATTACGTTCTGATGCTGACGGGGCGACAAACAAGTCTAAAAACAAGACAGTGTAAACAATGTAACGA
>NZ_CAWUDG010000023.1:0-69130 GCF_963920885.1 Anabaena sp. CCY 0017
TCTAACAAACATTTTCTCTTAAGTTTTTTTGGGTAATTTATTATTTGGAAGTCCCTAGTATGAAAATTCGGGTTTTGTAGCGAAGGTTACTAGCTGCCCCTCAACAGAAATCTTTTACCGCAGCAGGTGATAATTTGTAGCCAATTTATTAAAACGGGTGTAGAGTAGTTGAGATCGTTTATATTATCCTCACCTTTAAAGCATCCATCTATGGATAGAAAAACCAAACGCCTGTTGTTGCTTGTTTTTTCCTGTAGTCTAACTGGTGTAATTCTCGGTGGTACGTCAAGTTGGGCAGAAAGCAATCGTTGCTTGCAATCCGAAACAGTAACGAGCAATTGTATACAACAAAATCCCATAGAAAAAACTATACAAGGCATGAGTACAGGTTTAGTAGCAGGCGTAGGTGCGGCTGGCGGTGCAGCCTGGAATGTCCGTCATGAAGATTAATTTGTAAGACAGCATCCCTATTTTCGATAAAATTTGAGCAACGCCCAGGCGTTGCTCTGTTCTTGGAAACAGTGGCTTCTAACCTGTAGGCATTTTTGCCCAAACAGGGTTAAAAAGTATAATTTCGCTCGCGCACCCACAAACTAACGGGTACAGCATTACCTTGAGGATCGACTTTGACTCTCACCGTAATTGGTCGGATTTGTCTACCTCTATTTCTTCTAGTTTGCTGGACGCTTTGGAAGATATCGTTACTAATTTGCTGCCGTTGCTGTTCTGGAAGATAGTATGTTTCTATTCCATAGGTAATGGCATTATCTTCATATACCCCTCTCAAAGCCACTTGATTACTGGGAAGAGATTCAGGCAGATTGTTACTCACTCTGACTGGTCTCCAAGCGCTGGGAACACCACGACCAGACGAAATTCGTTGCTCTTGCAAAATCACGTACAAGTTGGTTCCTGATAGCAGTTGTCTGTTTCTCCCCTGATTTCTCCTGAGTAAATCATCCCAACCGGAAAGTCTTCGCAAATTTTCCACACGGGATATGTTGTATTCCAGTGTTAGAGAAAACTCCTGAACAACATTATTTGGGTCTTGAGCCACTGTTTGCAGAATTACATCCCTACCCGCGATATTAGTATACATTGCTTGGGTAGGAACTGCGAGAATTATTCCTGTTTGAATTAACAGAGGAACTAATAACCGCCAAAAAGGTATCGGTTTGTTCGCTTTTTGTTCAGTAGCAATGAGGTAATCTCGAAAAGTCAGCTTTTCGGAGAATTCCACTTCTGGGGATAATGTTTTAAATGATTTATTTCCACTCGATTCAGAGGAATTACTTTTCATGAGCGTAGTCCTAAAATGAAGGGTGATTTTTCACAAATGTGCCTGGTTAAAATACCAGAATTAGGACTGACGCAGAGATCCTCTAAAAAGGGGGAAGTACAGAGATTTTACCAATTACTATAGGTCAACGGAAAAAAGTTCCCCATTTGAAATGCTCAAACCCTTACAGAACTGTAATTACGAATTACGTAAAGCCTGCGGCCTAGCTGCGCTTAGAGCGTAGCTCTCCCAACGGGAGCATTACTAACTACGAATTAGATCCCACAGGTCGGCGACGTTCAAACCACAGTCCGGCGCTAATTAATGCTGAACCGCATAAAACAAAGACCAGTGAACGAAAAAGGATGTCAGTGTCGTATTCTAGCACGCGGCTAATAATTTGCAGTGTTAGTAATAGCATACCGCCCCAGAAGGAATTTCTGTTATTTAACTTTAATCCTTCTCGGATTAGCCCTGATGCCAAAAATGCCAACAGTACATTGAAGATGAAACTGCCTAATTCATCAATGCGCGTGATAGCTAGATGCCAGAAAGGTGTAATGATGATGAAAGCCAAGAAGGTGGTAACAACAGCAAGAGTGAAAATTATCTCCCGGCGAGGAGGGTTATTTCTCAGCCGCAGCAGCGACAACCATTGTAATACTGCTAAACCACTGAGGACTCCTAAATCGATCACAGGCAGAGACATGAACAGGTTGTTTGTGTTATTTGGCACAAAAGAATTAAAGGCTGGGGCTACCCATTGCCAACGAAAAGATAAGGCATAAAACACCAGTCCAAAAAATATTAAGGCTAGGTTACGGGCAAGAGGTTGAAATAACCTGTAATTAACTGTCGGGAACAGCAAATCGTCGTAACTCCAGAATAGTGCCGGCGGTAGTGCGAAAGCAAAAGATGCCACCCAAGGAGCCATATTAGAGTAATTCAGCAGTGGTAGAGGATTGAGATTCAACTGCAAAGTACCAGCAAAAACTAAGGCTGCTAAGGCGAAAATCCAGCGCGAGCGACAAAAGTATGCTAAGGGTACAAAGAGTAACCATGATAACAAGGGCATATGTCGCACTAGCAAACGAACCCAGTTTAAGTCGCCTGGAGAAAATGACAAATCTCCTCTTCCCATCCAATACCCGATTTGAATGAGGATAATGGCCATAAATCCCAGGGAACTTAAAGACAGACTGTAAGCCATAGCCAAAACACCAAATCCCCAAGCAAAAAACAGTTCGGGCATGGAACCGTTAATGTTAAAAGCTTGTGCCATCAGAACTATGTTTGCGCCTAAAATGAAAGCGCTTAAAATTAGTAAACTTTCTCCCAGGATGCGTTTGCCTTGTTGCTGTTTATTCTTTTCGTTGTTGCCTGATTTAGCTTGGTTCCATGTAGAAAAACCAGTGATACTTGTTGAGAGAAACAAACTCATCATCAGGATAAATTTGACTTCTCGTGACCATGTTTGCCAGTTGGCTGCTACAAAGGTAAGTATACCTAAACACAAAAGGATACTACCTATAGAAACCACTACTACCACAAAGCGATCGCGTGCAGCAGCTTCTAGGTTATTAAATCGATAACGTTGTCCGAGGTCTTCGTATTGCGAAGCACTAATGAGTCCTTCATCTCGCCACAATTGCGCTTCTCGGCGTAATTTCTGGGGAAAATCATCTAACATTTATGACCATCTCCTGTACAGTGGGTTAGCTGAAAAATCATGATCAGAATGGCGGTCATTAGACTTTCAGTATGCAGCCAAACCCCTGAATAGCATTGTTCTTCTGTAACAGTTTTACTAATGGAAAAACCATCAAATTTATTACTTAAACTCTCCCGGCGTTTGTTTGAAAACCCTGATAAACAAGAAGATTTTATTGATGCGTTAATTAATCCTCAACCTTTTAATCCGGCTATTCTTTGGTGTCAAAATCAGCCAGAATTGTTGCCTTTTACCGTGGAATCACCAACGAAATGGCAACCAGATTTTGTCAATCGTTTATTATTAGGAGAAAAGCCCGGTAAGCATCCCCTACATCAAGAAGGTTATTTTTATTGTTTAGATTTTTCTTCTATATTTGCAGCTTCAGTTTTGTTAACAATTCCTCAGCCAGTCCGGTTAGTTTTTGATATGTGTGCTTCCCCTGGCGGTAAGAGTGTTTTCGCCTGGAAAGCTTTGCAACCTGATTTACTGATTAGCAATGAAGTTATTGGCAAACGTTTAGGGATGCTAATATCTAATCTTAAACGCTGTCAAATTAGCCCTTGCACTGTAGTTAATCGAGATTCTAGTATTTTTGCCGAAAATATTCCCTTCTCTAGTGATTTAGTTATAGTAGATGCTCCTTGTACTGGGCAATCTTTACTAGCTAAAGGGGAAAAAGCACCAGGATGTTTTCATCCCACGGCTATTAATAGAAGTGCTAATCGCCAAAAAAGAATTATAGCTAACTCTGCTAAATTAGTTGCACCACAAGGATATCTGGCTTATATGACTTGTACTTACTCTGCTGAGGAAAATGAGCAGGTTTGTGAATGGTTTTTGTCAAAGTTTCCTCAGTTTCAAGCAGTGAAAATTACTTATTTAAATGAATATCAGTCCCACTTAAGTAATATTCCTTGTTATCGGCTTTTTCCCCAAGACAGACTGGGTGCGGGTGCGTTTACGGTGCTTTTGCAAAATACTGAAGTTGGTAAAGCACAAGAAATAAATTTAGATGATTTGTCTGGGGTTTGGATGAATACGAACCACAGAGGCGCAGAGAACGCAGAGAATTTTTAAATGAATTAACCACAGATGTACACAGAATTTAGTCAGGCGCATCTGTGGCTATACCAGCTATCAGACAGAATATGTATAAGTAAACTTATGGTTATTCATAGAGAAAACAGGGGTAACTTTGAGTAAAATTACTGAAGTACATTACTGAGATTTAATCTTAAAATATACTTGGATATTTATGGATATTTAATCATGTCAGAAGTGCCTACTCAGTGCCAAAATTTAGCAGAACAAGTTGAGTCTATATTAGAACTTTTACAGCAAGAACCATCTTTACGGTCTCAAGATATTACACCTGTGCGGACTTCTTTAGGAAAAGTTATTTCTCCAAAGTTTGAAATTGTGTTTGCTGGTGCATTTAGTGCGGGTAAGTCAATGTTGATTAATGCACTACTAGAACGGGAGTTATTATATAGTGCAGAAGGACACGCTACAGGTACAGAATGCAAAATTGAATATGCAGAAATAAATGCAGAACGGGTTGTTTTAACATTTTTAAGTGAAGTAGAAATTCGCGAACAAGCTAGTTTTTTATGTCAACAGTTGGGAGTTAAAACAGCCGTTAATATCAATGAAGCTGAAATAGTTAATGTCTTGCGTCAAGGTTGTCAGGGTATTATTCAGCACGAAGGTGGGGAAAGTAGATCGGAACGCGCAAAGCAAGCGCAGGCTTTAATATTGCTGCTGGATGGTTATGAGGCGAATCGCCAACATATTCATACTATGAATAATGCCACATATTCGATGGAGGAATTTAATTTTTCTAATCTCAAGGAAGCGGCTGGCTATGCGAGACGTGGTAGTAATAGCGCTGTTTTAAAGAGAATTGAATATTACTGCAACCATCACCTTTTAAAGGATGGTAATGTCATTATCGACACACCAGGAATTGATGCGCCAGTAGAGAAGGATGCACAGTTAACTTACGCCAAAATTCAACATCCTGATACATCGGCGGTGGTGTGTGTGTTGAAACCTGCTTCTGGTGGTGATATGACGAAGGAAGAAACGCAACTGTTAGAAAAAATGCGAGACAATGCGGGAATACGCGATCGCATCTTCTACACCTTCAACCGCATTGACGAAACTTGGTATAATACCCAATTAAGGCAGCGTTTAGATGATTTAATTAGCAGCCAGTTTCGGGATACGAGTAGGGTTTATAAAACCAGTGGATTACTAGGATTTTACGGGAGTCAAATTAAACAGACAAGTATCCAGGATAGATTCGGTTTAGATTCGATTTTTGCAGAGAGTATTAAAAGTCTGGATGGTACAGAAGAAACCCCGCAATTTATTCATGAGTTTAATAAATACTGTATCTCCGGTAAACTTGCACAAACTCAGTTCAACATTTACTTCAATAATGACACTCCCAATAAAAATTATGTGCGGATTTTATCTGAACATGGAACGCCTTTAATTAATCAGCTAATTCGAGATAGCGGTATTGAGGAATTCAGCACAGCTATTACTAAATATTTAGTAGAAGAAAAGCGTCCACAGCTTTTTAAAACCCTGGCTGATGATTTGCAAGAAATTTGTATTAAATTGAAAAAATATTATCAAGATGAGCAAAGAGATTTAGATAGTCAACCACGAGAAATTGAGGCGATGAAGGCGCAAGAGTTGCAACGCCTGAATCAGCAATTACAGCAAGTAGGAAAAGATTTTGACGAGCATATCAAAGATGAAGTCAACGAAATAATTAATAATTCCTGTGATAGTTTTGAGTCCGATTTTCGATTACTACAATCACGGATGATTCGACGTTTAGATGAGTTGGTAGATACTTTTTCTGCAAGTGATGCTTATCAACGTTCTACTCGCAGTCATCCCCGGAATTCAACTGCGCCTTTACTAGCTGTTTTAGTAGAAGCATTATACTATTTAGCAAATGAATTAGAAGATGTTTTGATAGATGCTTCCCAGGAATTAGTTGCTAATTTGTTTCGGCAATTAATGGAAAAGATTCGCCAATCAGAATACTATCGTCAATTGTATCGCTTGTTAGGTAATGATGGCGGCATTGAACAAAAGGTAAAAACTGTAGAAAAAATAGTGTCTCAGGTTTTAACAAGTGATGCTAGTGTAGAGTGCGATCGCTTCGTGAAAGAAAGTCATAGATTTTATGATGAAGGTACTTTTTCTATCTATCAATTTCGCCAAACTTTGCTGCAAACCTCCCAAGGTTATGACTCCCAAAGCATAGTAGAAGCAGAACCAGCAATTAGACAATTGTTAAAGTTAGATTTTGAACCAAAGGTGAAGAAAACAATTCGCCAAACCTTCCGCCAAACTATCAACCAAACTATCAACACTCAGTTGTTACCAATGGCGGAACAACAAGCCGATGATATTTTGCAGCAGTACCCCCAAGCACGTGCTTACTTAGAGAAAACTTTGCAAGAAGAAGCTGAAGATAAAATTATCAAGAATCAACGTTTATTGAGTGTTATTGAACAAAAAGTAGCAGATTATAATTCCGCAGTTTCACACGTTAATAATTGCTTAGAATCCATGCAATTGTATAAGCATTTATTACCTGTAATTGGTAATGACGATATTCAACCACTTGTAACCGATGCAGAAGTTGTGGAATTTGCCAATAAAGATGTTTATATTGCTGATAGTTTAGTCGGGAATATATAGCCTTTTTCATCGTATAGCTATTTATCTCGTCTTCTGTTTGTACAACATACAGATCCCCGACTTCTTGAAGAAGTCGGGGATCTAAGCCTCTCGCTTGTGCCAAATCAACGAGGGTAATTCATGAATAAAACGCCCCGCATTCCTATCCCGCCTTCAGTGAGAAAATATGTCTTTGAACGTGACAAATACCAATGTCAAAGCTGCGGTAAAACCAAGTTAGAAACTAACTTGACAATTGATCATATCATTCCTCTAGCCCGTGGCGGTCAAAACGATATGAGCAACTTACACACCCTCTGCTTTACTTGTAACCAGCAAAAAACCGATAAAATTGACCCGCGATTCCGGCGACATTTTCAGGATTAGACATTTCCCAACAATCCCATTTACTTTGTGCTACATTGAGTAATGAGGCGTAATACACAGGCTTTGTTATGGTTTGGGTTCTGTATACCCAACTGGCGCGCCAACCACTGGATTGACCGTGTACTACAAAGTAACCTGTAACGTCACACATAAACCCAAGGAGTTAGCTCACTGGTAGAGCAATCGACTAGAAATCGATGTGTTACAGGTTCGATTCCTGTACTTTTTACCCACCCTTCCAAGGTGAAAACACAAACCTGAAAAGGTTACTAGAAACTCTGTAATGTAGGCTTACTAGCGCTCATCACTTGTGGTGTTCGGTAGTAGCAGTGAAGAAGCCAGCGCCAATTTTCTCTCCCTGACTTGAGTCTGTCCCTTCGGTTTCCCTATCCAGAGTTCTGGAACTGGCTACCTGAACGGCAGATTTGAGGGTTGTTGTCTGTTTCTAGATTACCCAAGGGTAGTTTAGGAATAAGTACCAGCCTTCTTAATCCAGTTTTGGATGTGACATTTGCCCGCAACTGAACTGTAAAAACCTACATTTGCAGAGTTTTAAAATTTAATGTAGTATGTGTAGTATTAAGGCAAAAGTTATCTGCTAATTAAGTTATTGGCACTAATGCCTGATAACGGGAGCATCCCACTTTTTTAGCCCGTCATTGCGTTCGCGTAGCGTGGCTTTAGCCATACGTAACGAAGTAGAGTGAAGCAATCGCAAAATCTTTCACTAAGAACGAGTCCATGCGATTGCTGAGTCGCAAGGCGACACGCTACGCGGTAAGCGTTCGCGTTAGCGTGCCGGAGGCTCTAGCTATGCCGAAGGCTTTACGTCGTTCCTCCTCTCTGCGAGACGCTACGCGAACGCAATGACAATATTATTCTTCTACTGAGGAATAAAAACTGGGATGCACCCCTGATAACTCCTTTACCTATGTTTTTATTAAACTTTTTTCGTCGGCTAAAACTGCCTAAATTATCTATGAAAATTTCTTTGTGGAAAACTTTTTATATCAAGCCTAACGAAATTGGGATTTTGTATCAACGCAGTGATTTTCAGAAAATTTTGCAACCTGGTACTTACAACTATTTTGGTCGGCACTGGAATGTAAAAACCTATGACCTCAATCAACCAGAGTCTCAAATTGAGAACTTGGAATTGTTGCTGCGAAATCATAGCGCAGAGTTACAGCCACATCTGTTAGTAGTTAAAACGGCATTTAATGAAACTGCTTTAGTTCGCTGTGGTCAAAATTGGGTCAGTGTTGCCCCTAATCAATTAAAGGCTTTTTGGCGTGGTTTTATTGAAGTAGAATCCCATGTTTTCAACTTAGATGAAAACTTGGAATTACCTGCTGAATTTGTGCAGCAACTACGGGTAAATACCTTAAATGGCATCAAAAAATTCCAAATTTTTGAGTACGAAATTGGTTTGCTGTACGTGCAGAATAATTTTGTACGCCCCCTAGTAACCGGAGAGTACGCTTTTTGGGCTGTAAATAGAGATGTTTCAGTGCGGACTCTCAGCCGGATGATTCCAAATCCAGAGTTTCCCTTAGAAGATATCTTGATTTCACAACATCCCGATTTTGTAGAGGCTTATTGCAAAACTGTCGAATTACAAAATCAACAAGTTGCGATCGCTCGTTATCAAGGTAAAGTCATTAGTATCCTACCCCCATGCAGTCGCAAGCTGTTTTGGCGAGATGTAGAGGTCGAAGTAATTGACATCAGCACCGATGCTAAATTGTCCTCTGACTTAGTTGCTGAGTTAGTTGTGGGTCTACCTGAAGCTGTAATTTTGAGCCTCAATAGTTTACATATTGCCTACATACCCCCCCAGTATGTGGGACTGTTGTACATCAATCAAGAGTTTCAAACACAACTCCAGTCCGGGAATCACGCTTGGTGGGTGTTTGGGCGTTCTGTAAACACAGAAATTTTTGACCTCCGCCAACAAACAATGGAACTATCCGGCCAAGATATTTTATCCAAAGATAAAGTACCTTTGCGCCTCAACTTAACTGCTGGCTACCGCATCACCGACCCACTCACAGCCAAAAACCGTTTATCGGATCTCACTAGCTACTTATACAAAGAGCTACAATTTGCTTTGCGTGGTGCTGTAGGTGAAAAAACTCTAGATGCCTTACTAGAAGATAAAGGGGCAATTGATAGCAGTATTTTTGATTACATTCACCAAAAAACCGCCGACTATGGCATAGAAATAGATTCGGTTGGAGTCAAAGATATTATTCTCCCTGGTGAAATTAAAACGATTTTAGGGAAAGTAGTAGAAGCAGAAAAAATAGCCCAAGCTAACGTTATCCGTCGTCGTGAAGAAACGGCTGCTACTCGCAGTATGTTAAATACTGCCAAAGTAATGGAAGATAACCCCGTAGCATTGCGTTTAAAGGAGTTAGAAGTATTAGAAAGAATTGCTGAGAAGATTGAGAAAATCCAAGTCAATGGAAGTTTGGATAGTATTTTGACCGACTTAGTGCGGATGAATCGCGATTAATTAATATCAAATCTGGTTAATTAGTTTTTAAATTCCGTCTATTTTGGAACCTGGAATTCTTGAGCAGAGTATATTATTCAGTTGTAGCTTGATTTCTAAACTGTAACCTCATTACAAAAACTACGGTTTTCAAGGTGGTCGCGGTCTAATATGACCTAGTATTCTGACGGTTTACCACTTTTTCTAAGATACAAGGGTGTGTTGTCGCCTAGCGCTACGCACCATCCCAGATTCTCGGTGCGTTATAGGTGTTCAACCTAACACGCCCTATGCTTTACCTGCAATCAGCAAAAAATCCGTCACCCTGATGCTCACCTCCGGCGGCGGTTTCAGAACTTTAAAGAGCAGTTTTAATGTACCTGTACAGTGTAGTTATTATTAAAGCAAGGCAGCACAGCGTTTAAAATATATACTTCTAATAGAAAAGTGTTTATAATTACCTTTACAGATATTAAATAACCATCAGCCAATTATCGCAGGATTTAATCTGATTGAGAGATAAAGGTATTAATGAATTTCTCTAGTAATTTTCAGTTTATTGGGTCTTGTAGTCAACAGTTGGAAGAACTTGGAAAGAAAGCAGAACGGCTTTATAGCCTGAATGAACCCATTCCTTGTTTAATCACTCTCCGTACTTATGCGGAGTATTTAGTTGACCTAGTTACTATTAAGTTGGGTATTTATGCTCCTGAAGAAACCTTAAGCGATCGCCTCAGACATATTGAAGCTACCTTTCATGCCCAAAAAGCAGATATAGTTTTTATCCTGCAACGATTGCATAAACTCCGACGGGATGGTAATCGAGCCGTGCATCAATTTGCAGGAGATAACAAAACTGCTGCAACCAATCTCTGCATCGCTTATGAAATAGGTATTTGGTACTTTAAAGCATTCAAGAATACTGATTTTATTCCCCCTAATTTTGTATTACCTAAATTTCAGCCTGACATTGATATTTTGCAAATTCAGGAATTGAAATCTACCCAACAAACATATCAGGAGTCTCAGCAGGTTAAGATAGAACTTTTACAAGCTGATCTTGAGCGATTGAAGAACGGGGTACAGATTAATAACGCTAAAGTAGCAACGGACTTAATGAGAGTAATGATTACAGATATAGAAAATGAAAGTGAACTCAACTGTTCCCAAGAATGGTCTCAGGGATTTGATCATACTACCGCCCTCTTCCACAAAGCAGAATTGATTTTACGGCAAATTAGCACTTTGATTGGTAAACGTAACTCTGAACCGTTCAACCTTTCCTCCAATGAAAGTATTCTGCCCGGTTTAGGTTTAGTCAACGATGCCATAGCCTTAGAAGCTAAAGCCGATGACATACAACAAGGTATTTTCAAATTAATTGTCATTGGTGAATTTAAACATGGCAAGAGTACTCTTTTAAATGCCATACTTGGTAGTAAAGTCTTACCTGTATCTGCTATGCCAGCAACCGCAGTTATTACTATGTTGGTAGCTGGTGAGCATCAGCAAGTAGAAATTTATGAAGCAGGAAAAGATGAACCCCGCACAATCAGTTTGGAAGAGTTTAACCGGGAATTCCGCCTGAGTCCACAAGATATTGAAACTATTAACAAACAAGGTTTTTTAGATCGATTCGAGAATATTCAGTACGCCAAGATTCAGTGTCAGCACCATTTTTGTACTCAAGGAATTAGGCTCATCGACTCACCTGGACTAGCTGAACAAGTTACTAGAACGAGGGTAGCAACTAACTTTTTTGAACAATCGCAAGCTGCTATATTTGTACTCAATGCTAAACAACCGTTAGGAGAAGCTGAACGAGAATTTATCCAAACTCACTTCAAACCTGGTTTTGTTGATCATGTTTTCTTTGTTGTGAACCAGATTGACCTCATAGATGAGGACGAAGTTGAATCACTCAAAGATTACTTCCGATTATATCTCAAAGATTATTTTCTCAATATGGCTGGGCAACCTGACTTAGAAAAGTGTAACAAACATTTGTTTTTTACCAATGCTAAAGCTGCTTTAAAAGCCCGTCAATCTAATCCAGTGAATCAGCCGAAACTAGAAGCATCCGGCATTTTGGAATTGGAAAAAACACTAGAAATATTTTTGACCAGTGCGGAGAAAGTTCGGGCTGGCTTAAGTTCCGCCTTTAAGCTGCTAGTAAGTATTATCTATGAAGCTCATATCCGAATTGACTTAGGAAAGGCTGCTTTAGACCAATCCTTGGCAGAATTAGAACAGCGCCGAACTGAGTCAGAAACTCGACTACAGGCTTTGGAGAAAAAGAAAGAAGATATTCAGGAAACTATTCGACTTTACAGTGAAGTAATTGCAGTCAAGCTTTGCGCGAGTTTAGATCAGCATATTACAGACATGAATACTCTTTGGCTATCTGAAGCTGGTGAATATATTACAGTAGAGATTTTTAATCCCCTAACTATTGCTAAAGCTTTAGTTGATTCCTGCGCAAAGGAAAGACTCAAACGATCAGCTTCAAGTGATGTCCAGAGATATTTAGAGGCTAAATTTAAAGACTGGGCTGACCAAGGGGAGCAACGCGAAAATGTGAGATCGAATTTTATATCTCAATTACCAGGGCTGATTCCTAATAAACCCTGGTCGAAGTTCCCTATTTTTACCTTTTCTAGGTAGCGATCGCTCAATACCCAGGTAACTTATATTACAAATTTTTTGCACCTCACAAAATCGCGTTGCTCCCCTGACCAAGTACCTTTAGTTGCTGAGGGTGAATTGCAAAGATTAGCACTTAAATTAGAAGGTGAGATATCTACTTTTGCCAAAGAACTCTCCAATATCGAAAACTTATTTTCCGGGAATATGCCTCATGTTTCATCTACAGTTGAGGAGATTTCTAAAAATCGTGTAGATAAAATTTTACAACTAGCTGTTGGTTTAGTCATGATGGACTTTAGCGGATTTGCTGGTACTCTCATGGGGAGAGGAAATTGGATAGGTTTCATCCAAGCCGCAATTTTTCAAGCAGCATTAGGAACTTTTATCTTTTCATTATTTGAAGGTCCATTTGGTATTGTAACTTTCGTGTTCGTAGAAATTTTCCAATTTGTCATGAATCAAAATAGACATGAGCAAGAGATTCTCAAAAATATTGGTAAAAAAATACATGATGAACTCAAAAATCGTTCTCCTGAAATGAGGTTATCTCTCACTTGTAGAACCAAGGAATCTTTCTGGAACCTTTCAGATAAACTAACACAAACATTACAAAAACAGATTGACGAAGTGAGAAATGAACAAGAAAGAATTATTACCCAAAAACGAAACTATACATTTTCTACAAATGAAGAAAAAAATCGTATGAATCGAATTGGAGACGAACTTTTGCAACTTTTCAATAATTTGTCTGAAGTCACTTATGGTAAAACATATACCCTAGAACAGTTAAAGTGGTTAGCTACAGGTAAAAAAATGTTGGAAGAGAAATAAATATAATATTCATGTTAATTAATGAAAAAATTGAATCTGGTATTATTACCCTCTTAAAAAATCTCAATACACCTCCTCAATCTATACTTTACACCGAATATCAAGCTTATTTAACACCTTTAAAAGAGTTTGAATTACAACTAAAAAAGCAGAATAAACAAGCTGTAATTTTCGGAGCTTTTAAAGCAGGTAAATCTACACTCATCAATGCTTTGTTGGGTTCATCTTGGCTACCATCTCGAAGTAATCGAGCCACAGGAGTTCCCACTCATATTGTTTACCATCACCTACCTGCTGCTTGGGTTAATCATAGTCAATTAATTTCTCCAGAGCAGATTGGACAGTACATCCTCTTAGATACTTCTCAAGGTAGCTCGGAAGCACCGGATGGTGTTCAATCCGTTAAACTAGGTTTGCCATTACCCCTACTCAAAAATCAGTGGTCTTTGGTGGATACACCTGGGTTACTAGATAATGCGACTCTTTCAGAAGTCACACTCCAACAACTTCAACAGGCGGATTTGGCAATTGTTGTCTTGCTTGCCAGTAAATTGTTGGCTGAAGCAGAGCGAGAGGTAATTCAGCAAGTTAACACTTTACTCAAAGGTAATTTAGTTATTATTATCAATCAAATTGATCAGATTGATCTAGAAGAAAGAGAACTTCTGATTTCCTGGGCTAATAGTTGTTTAACAGGTATAGGAAATCGATTAGTGGGTTTTCCAGCCCTGTTTACAACTGCTGCAAAAGCTTGGCTCAAACAAGATGAGCCAGAAATGCTAGAAACACGAATAGCCTTCCAAAACCACATGAAGATGATTTTCTATGAACTGTTGGGAAATCGAGTAGCTTTATTGTCTAGACTGTCAATTCTTGAATCTCACTTGCAAGAAAGAACTGCTTATTTTAAAATTCAGTTACTGAATATAAAACAACAGATTCAAAAACTGGAATTGGAGGCAGAAGAAGACCTCAAACATCGACAAATTACTTTTAACAAACTTATTGAGGAGATAACTTGCGGAATAGATTTAATGCAAGTACCATTAATTACTTCCTTGGCACAAATGGAGATGGATTGTTGTAGAGAAGTTAAATTTCAAATTGACAAAAATAATCCTGAATGGTTAGGTGCTGCTCGTGGTCAAATAAATAATGCTGCCAATGCTTATATCATTGAAGTAAAACAAAAATCTTCTGTTATACTTAATAAAATTAAGATTGTTTTACCTATCTTTAATCGAGAAGCTTTAGATATCTGTCAACAAGCCAGTATTAGTGAGGATTTAGCAACCAGAATAACTAAAACCATAGGTAAATCTGAAGCTCTGGGATTCATTCGTGGCGCTGCAAAAGTATTTTCTTTAGATTTAAAACAGAAGAATTTAGAGAAAGTAAAATCATTGCTGCAAAAGTGTGTTTATCAGATGCGGCAAAATACGCAAGAATATATTGATAATTTGCATAGCTTAGTCGCAGATTATCAGGTAGTACATCAACCAAAGAGAGAGATATCTGACAAGCTCAAAAATGCATATCAAAATAGTGTGGATTATGAAAAATTCATAAATTGGATTAGTTCATGCCGAGAAAATATTCAACCTATTATAGAAGAAGTAATGAGTGTAGTTTCTGAATTTGAGGATATATGGGATAAATTTACTAAGCTGGCCGTTAGTGAATTTATGCAAAAGCGTCAGGATAAGAAAAATAAAAAAATTGACCTAAATCAACTAGCAAATCAAGTTATTAAAGAGAATTGCCAAACCAGATGGGATAATCCATCCCATTATAATTATGCCTGGTTAGAAAAATTAAAGCGTGAAAATTATGAAGTTGGACAAGAACTCAGTGATCTTATTCATTCAGTAAGTATTAATAAACTATTGAATAAGAAAAAACTTATAGATAGAAAAGAGGTTGTGATATTAGTAATTACTATTGTTTTATCATTAGTTATTTTGTTGTGGGGGCAAAATATTCAAGATATCAGAGTTTTCAGTTTTTCTAGACAATCTGCCATTAGTATGATAATTTTGTCTTGGGGTTATTTTTTTATGAAAAAAAGTATGGATGAGCGTGATAAGAAATTTGAACGAAATCTCCATCAAACTATTAAAACTGAGATAGAAACATACAAGTTGCAGGCAATAAATATTTTAAAAAGAATTAATTTTTAACAGAAAAATAGGCTATAGATAATACCTGGATGAGTAAAATTAAAACTGAATCTGCTTTTTAAATTTAATAGTATTCTAATATTTTATCCCGCATATATTGCAAAATAAAAACCTACAATAAGTAGGTAAAAAGCATATTAAAACTCCTATGGTATTCCTATACTTTTTCTTCTTTTGTTTCCGGGGTGATAATCTTCGCACCTTCAAAAAAACGAGACATCCAAGGTAAAGCTGCAAGAATTCCCGCTAAAACTACTAGAAATAGAGAAATTGCCAATATTTGATCACGAGGAATTTCCAGAACACCACGTAAAATTACTTCTCGCAAAGCCGAAACAATAGTAATTTCTACGGCTGCACCTACAGAAATACGCTGTTCTTGTAAGTAATCAAGTAACAATCGAAATAACTCAACTAAAATCAAAATAAATAAGATATCAGAAGTTACTTCTCGTAAATCCAAAGGATGTAAAAAGGAAGAAAACATATCTGCTAATCGAATTAGCATCACAGCAAACAATCCCAAGCACAGAGCAATAACAATAAAGTCTTGAAAAAGTTCTAAATTACTGACAATTCTCTCTCGTTTAAACCAACTTTGTACTTCTATAATTACCCGCTTGGGCATAGTAACTCCACACATTTTAGATTCTTGTCCCTTCATCATAGGGAATTAAAAAATTTAAAAGTTATTATTGAGAACTTTTTAGATAAAGGTGTAGAGACTAATATGTAAGTCCTAATACAAAACCAAATCTAGTTAACTAAAGAGTATCCTTTCTCCCCTCTTAAACCTCCGCGTACCTTTGCGTTAAAAAAAGGTGCGTTGCGCTGCGCGACAACACACCCTACAAATTTGATACTGATTTAATCCAACTTACTCAAAATATGGTTGACATCAACAGCTAACTTTTTCCCTAACTTCAGCAATTGACGACATTGATTATTGTCTTCTTTATTGCTAAAATTTGTGAGACACAATGGCACAATTTGACTTTGCAAACAACTGAAATATAACTCTTGCGATTTATGTAAAGAAATACCAATATTTAGCTCATAGCTAACATCAATTAACCGTTCTAAACATTGAATTTCTATGGCAAAACTACCGTTAGCATCGTGTAACAATTGCCAAAGTAATCGCATGATCAATTGTTCTAATATCTGCTTGCCTTCGGGTATATTCAGCCGACAATGTAGATGTTTCGCCTCAGTAGCGATCGCCTCTAATTCTATAACATGACTTAAGCTCAAGGCCGATTCCGTGATATCTTGCTCAAGCGATCGCAACGTCAGCATACAACGCGATCCCAAAGCAATCTCGGCGGCTACCTGCAACTCTTGCGGAACCTCTAACTCATCCCGGTGAAACGCCATCAAAATACCGTAATTATTCCGATAGACTTGGCTATAAAGTTGATCTAAACGGGTCAGTGTTTCCTGACTGAGTAGGCGCATAATCCGGTGACGTTCTTCAGCAAACAGATTCTGCAAACTGAATGTTTCTTCTTTAAATAGCTGTGTCATCACCAAGATAGTTTGAGCCGCACTCGCCTGTTCTAAAGAACTAAACAGCTTTTCTTTCAACTTGCTGTAGTCCCGTCTTCCGGTAAATAATTGAGTACAGCAGTGGAAATCCCATCCGCCCAAATGCAGTACAGCAAATACTAAACTCTCACTTTCCCAGGTAATTTCTGACACTAGCTGTAAATGTCCCACCGCCAGCGTCAATGATCCCATCCGTTGCAGTTGGTAATCTATCTCATTGACGGTGTAACAATAAACTCGCTTTTGGTCTGGATGAGGATATTTAGCTTTTCCAGGATGAGGATTGGGCTTCTCTGTAGATTTAGGATTACCAAACAGAGAAGTAATGGCATAGTGAGCAGCTACTTGCTTTACACTAACCTGGGCAGTTTGCACCAGTTGACGATAGACTTCCCCACCATGTTTGAAACTATCCACATTACTGGGGGCTAATCCCAAGCGTTTGAGGAAATTCTTTTCCAACTGCACACCAGCCACATCTCCAGCCAATTCCAAAGCACGGGAAGCATAGCGGAGGATTTGCGTACCTTCTGGACGAGAAATTTCTTCAAAAAACCAGCCGCAACTGGTGAACATCAGCAAAGCGTGACGCTGCATTTCCAGCAAGCGCAAAGCATCTACTTGTTCGGCTGCGGTGAGTTTGTGGGTTTGATGGCGAGACAGGAAGGAGTTAACATTAGCAGGAGAGCGATCGCGCATCACTTGAATATATTCATCTCGTGCTAACCAGGGATCATTAAATAGCAACCCAGCATTTTCTTCATACACCAAAATCAGCTGATCCCGCAGCCAATTTAAACTATCCCGCAAAGGTCGCCGCCATTTTTGATGCCAGACACCACCTTCACCACCACAACCACAGTCATCTTGCCATCTATCAACACCGTGGGCGCAACTCCAAGCTGTGGCGGGTTTAATTTCCGCTTCCCAAGTGGGAGTATTCAGGCTGAGGTAGTGAGCAAAATTTGTCACCGTCCAACCGTGTTTAGGAAACTCACCGATAAAAGCGTAGGCTAAAGTTTTTTCGGTTCCTTTCTTATGGTGTCCAAAGGTTTCCCCATCTGTAGCCACAGAAATTAATTGGGCTGGACGGTGATCCCCACGTACCGCCGAACCGATGCGTCCAGCAAAGTGACTGGAATTATAAACCACATCACTAAAACCCATATCCCGTGAAATGGGACCATCGTAGAAGAAGACATCAATGTAAGGGCGGGTATCAGTGTCGCTACTTTCTTTGAGATAACAGCGATAAGGACGGGTAGGATCAATTTGACTACCGCCAACTTCTAACCATTCCGGGTGGGGATCATTCTCTGTTGGTAGGGGACGGCAACGCTGCGCTTGAGATGGTGCGAGGATAATGAAGCGAATACCTTCGGCAACCAAAGCTTCTAACGTGGGGTAGTCCACACCCGTTTCCGCTAACCACATACCTTCGGGATCACGCCCAAACCGAGAGCGAAAATCTGCTTTTCCCCAGCGAATTTGGGTGTATTTATCCCGTTCATTGGCCAAAGGCATAATAATGTGATTGTATACCTGCGCGATCGCATTCCCATGACCATGCAAGCGCTGACAACTCTTGATGTCTGCCTCTAAAATGCGCTGATACACCTCAAAATCGTAGCGTTCTAGCCACGACATCAGCGTTGGCCCCATATTAAAGCTGAAATATTCGTAATTATTCACAATCTCCACTACTTCACCCTGGTCATTGCAGACCCTGGCAAAAGCGTTGGGGCGATAGCATTCCCAGTGAATGCGTTCATTCCAATCATGGAAAGGTGCAGCACTGGGTTGACGTTCAATCGCGTCTAAATAAGGGTTTTCCCGTGGTGGCTGGTAAAAATGACCATGCACCGTGACATAAACACCAGTCGCCTGTTTCAGGGGATCAGTCTGGTGAGTATCGTGGGGAGTTGAATGTGATGTAAAACTTACGCCAGGGTTAACTGGCCTTTCAGCAGCAGAAGTCATGTATATTTATCCAAATAAAAAACTTACATTTGCGCCGAAACCTAGGATTTAAACCTTACTACAGAGGTTTGAATCAAAAATCCGGTATACAGCAAAACTATGATTATAGAATACAGTCAAATTGGCGAAAAAACTGTTTGACTAAAGCCGGAAATCTGCGTTATCACACAGCCATTAGGGGTTTTGATCAGCAGCATTAGTCAAATACATCAGGGTCTTTTTATCTATTAAACCCTATATTTCATGAAAAATCCTAGCTTTAATTAATATTTTTGCTACGAAAGTTTGCAGAAACTCCATAAATTGCAATTTTATTTTACATATCGAGTACTAATGTAGAGACAGTATAATTTCTCAGGACACCGCAGACACTTCAGAGTATCCTAGTGTCTGTTTGCAAAATATTGCGAATTATCTGTGCATGATACTCTCACCTTAAGGTAACAAATGTCAGTTAAAAATAAACTTTTTCTCGTTTTATTAGTGTTTATTCCAGTTTCCCTAGCAGCCCACTTTTTGGAGTGGGGAGAGTTGGTAGTTTTCATTACAGCTGGTTTAGCAATTCTGCCCTTAGCAGCCTGGATGGGTACAGCTACAGAAGAAATAGCTGTAGTAGTTGGCCCTTCATTGGGAGGATTACTCAATGCCACTTTTGGCAATGCCACAGAATTAATTATAGCTCTAGTTGCCTTGAATGCCGGCTTGGTGGATATAGTCAAAGCCAGTATTACAGGTTCGATTATCGGTAATTTACTACTGGTCATGGGTCTTTCCATGCTTTTGGGTGGACTGCGTTTCAAGGTACAGACATTTCAATCGGTTGTCGCGCGGGTGAATGCTTCGGCGATGAATTTGGCTGTAATTGCCATTTTGTTGCCAACGGCTGTGAATTATACTTCCATCGGAATTAACGAAAAAGTTCTACAAAATCTTTCGCTGGCAGTTGCAGTTGTGTTAATTCTGGTCTACGTTCTGACGCTGTTATTTTCGATGAAAACCCATGCCTATTTATATGATGTGGGTGTTGCAGAGATAGAAGAGGAAGAAACACCTCATACCAAGCCTAATATCTGGCTATGGAGTGGTGTGTTGTTAGTATGTACTCTTTTGGTGGCACTGGAATCAGAAATGTTGGTAGGTTCTTTGGAAGTAGCCACATCTCAACTCGGTTTGACATCACTGTTTACAGGGGTAATTTTGGTTCCCATTGTTGGTAACGCGGCTGAACACGCTACCGCAGTCACCGTGGCTATGAAGAATAAGATGGATCTTTCTATATCGGTCGCTGTGGGATCAAGTTTACAAATTGCCCTATTTGTTGCACCAGTTTTAGTAATAGCTGGATGGGTACTTGATAAACCGATGGATTTGGATTTTAACCCTTTTGAATTAGTAGCTGTGGCGGTGTCAGTTTTAATTGCTAATAGTATTAGTTCTGATGGTGAATCTAATTGGTTAGAAGGGGTTTTACTATTAGCTGCTTATACAGTTTTGGGGTTTGCTTTCTACTTCCATCCTGTAATTGATGGTATTGGCTAGTACCGCAGGGCGAAGTCAAAAGTGCGATTTTGTAGGTTGATTTAATATTTCACGGCATGACCTCACCCTGGTTTTGCTATGCAAAACCTGTCCCTCTCCTTGGTAAGGAGAGGGAAATATAAACTCAACTGTTCACTTAGCAATTTTTATGCCTGGAATAGGAATGAGGCGGTTATTTTTATTACTTGGCTGGAATTGGAAAAATTCTATTTTTTCAATGAATAGCTGGCTTGCAGTTAAAGATTTTACAAACTATAATTATACTTATGATTCCCAAAAGTGCTTATTATCTAAAAATGCTCAGTTTTATTACTGGATGAAATATTTTGTGCATATATTTATTTACCGCTATTAATTACTGAGAAAGTTGATGAGACTTTGGGAGGAAGAAAGCAAATACTAGGTTATTGTACATTTAACTAACTTAAATTTAAATATAGCAGATGCAATTAATCGCGTCTCTACAAATGGGAAGAATTAAATAATAACTGAGATATGAAATGGTTGATAAATAATAATTACAAATAAAAAATACATGATTTTTGGAATGTTTCTGTATATACCATTCCAGACACATAACAGGTGTTTTTGTCAAGTTATAGTATAAATTGTTGATAAAATGAATGACAATGAGCGAAATTAGTCTGCTGATGACGGGTATATTAACTGCAAAAGGACTATCTTTACCCAATAAATTACCGAAGCAACAACCATTGGACATGGAAAATAGCTTGGATAACCTCACACAGAATAACTTCACTCAATTAGTTGCAAATCCTGACGTTACACCACCTGAGTTCATGCAAACAGATCACATTTCTTCAGTGAATTCATCTGCATCCCAGCTAGCTAAAGACAAACTATTTGAGAAAATCACAAAAAGGCATATATTTTCAGGTTCGTTAACTCTGGCGAAGAACAACGATGCCCCAGTTATCAGCGATAATAGTATTAATATAGCAGCGCGATCGCCTAGATTTACTGGACCACCTTTACCTACTCTACGTTTTGGCAATTCCGGTACTTCTGTGAGAATTTTACAACGTTTATTAGTTTCTAATGGCTATGCAATTCGAGTGGATGGGGCTTTTGGTCCCCTGACTGAAACTGCTGTTAAAGCCTTTCAAAACCAGCGTAATGTCGGGGTAGATGGAGTCGTGGGGCCAGTTACTTGGCAAAATTTAAGCATTTAGTCAGTTGTCAGCGTGGAAATTAACAACTAACAACTGACTAATTATATTTCTAACGATGCTGATGCTGTTCTAATAATGCTTGGGCTTTGGGTTTGTAAATTAGATAGAACAAAGCTTCCAAGTAGCGCAACAAATCTTCCCGGTTTTCCTTGGAAGTAAAGTTCCAAAATCCATAAATCCGTGCTAAAGATAGCAACTTGGTGGTATGAATTTTCCAAGTATATGTACTTAATACTCGGTTAATTCCTTCCTGAGAAACTGCATCCCAATATTGAGGACTGTGATCACACTTGCTCACAAATTCTAAGATTTTTTCGGCTGTTTCTTCTAAATTTGTGGGGTTAATGTAAAAGCCATTGATTTTATCTTGGATAATTTCTAATGGTCCACCAAATTGGGTAGCAAAAGTTGGTATTCCTGAAACCATAGATTCTAAAATTGTCAAACCAAAGGCTTCAAATAAAGCTGGTTGGACAAAGATACCTTTGCGATCAGCAATGACTCGGTAAATTTCACCGGAATCAGATTTGCTTAAGCGCACACCTAACCAACGAATCTTACCGTAAAGATTGTACTGTTCAATGATTTGATAGAGTTTGATAATTTCGTCGCGTTCTTCGTTGTCGCCTGAATCTTCTACACGCAACTTACCCGCAATTAAGATTAAGTTGCAATGTTCCTGCAATTCTGGACTCTGACCATAGCATTCTGCTAAACCTGTGAGGTTTTTAATCCGGTCAAGTCGCGCAACGGAGAACAGAGGGCGTTTTTTGGGATCATCCAGTTTACCAAAGATTTGATTGGGATCTTCCAAGTTAAACAGGATATCAGCCAGGCGATCGCTATCAGCTTCTACTCGGTCTTCTTTACGAGTATAAGGGAAGTAGTAATTCTCGTTGACTCCAGGAGGTACAACGTTAAATTTGGGACTAAATAATTCAATCCCGTTGACTACGTGGTATAACTCCGGCATGGTGAAACATTTGTACGATTCGTACTGTCCCACGCTATCGGGTGTCCCGACAATTTCTTGATAGGTACTGCTAACCACGAAGTTTGCAGCATTCATTGCAATCAAATCGGCTGTAAATTGTAAGGAGAAATGATATTTATCCTCTAATTCTTCCCAATAAAGGTTACTAAACAGGTATTTGGATTTTTCCAAAGCGTGGGCGATGTTGCACTGAGTCACATCCATCCGCCGTGCTAACAGAAACGCTACCAAGTTACCATCAGAGTAGTTACCCACAATTAAGTCGGGTCTACCTTGAAATTCGGCGAGGAGTTCTTTTTCAGAATCAATGGCAAAACTTTCGAGATAAGGCCAAAATTCAAATCGAGATATCCAGTTTTGCGTCATATTGGGGTTGAATTCCCGCAGAGGTACGCGCAAAATCCAGGCGTTCTCTGTACCGTGAACTTTTTCTAGCCGTTGATTACACAATGTCCCGTCACTATTGGGAATCAAACGGGTGAGAATAATTACTTTTGGCTCAACGTTCAGTCCATCTAAACCAGCTAAATGAGCATCTTCTTGGAGTTGCTTTTGCAGATTCTTAGCTTGGTCGAGGACATAAACCACTTGTCCACCAGTATCAGGACGACCCAAAACGCCTTCTTGACCAAACCAACCGTGCGACGATACTAGGACGATTCTAAAAATCATCGGGATGCGAGAAATAAAGGCTTCAATGGTTTGGGGGTCAGGAGAATCAATCAGTTCATCTAAAATATCCAGGGTGTCATGTACCCGCTTGGCTGTGTTACCCCAACCCGGTTCAAAACCCATCATTTGCAATTCAAGGCGAAATTCTTCGTAGGGTTCATCCTGGGGGCGATCGCTCATCACAAAGGTGATGGCTTTTTTAATTTGCTGAGAAAGTTGCTGCTTAGTTTTGATGCGATCGTTGATTAGCAGTTGGACACCGTTGTATTGGTGGAGACGCAAGAAATTTAATAAGCTGTCCAGCAACTGTGTTGAGTCTTGGAAGATTTTGCTGGATAGATAGCGGTTGAGGAATTGTACCCCTTTACCAATATTTTTCGGGTCGCGGATTATGGGGGTGTAGTCATAAAAGGGACCGAAATCTAGTTCCAGCAGATCACCTTCTTGGGGATGAAATTTATCCACGAAGCGATCGCGTAGATCCAGCAATTCCTGTACTGTCATTGGCTCAACGTTCAAATCCTCTGTGAGCCGATAAACTTCTTGACTAGCAATTTTAGGACGAATAATAAAGCACAGGCTGGAATCCTCTTGAATAATTTCCTGAGTATAGTAAATTAGTTTACCTAACCGGGAAGAAGCCGCAGCAGTTTCTGATTTCTCTGACTTGGAGCAATAATCAATAAAAACATTCAGGATGTCGTTACGCAGCAAGTAATTTTTTTCTTCCTGGCGTAATTGACTAACGAAGGAACGCAAATCGCTTTTTTCTTCGCTATCCAGGATTGCTTGGATTAATTCAGACATAGTGACACCTAACGTTGATTTTTATTTTTTGACTGACAGGACAAAGCTCACACCTCCTCCTTGAGCCTAATCACATATAAACACAAACAAACACAGACAAATTCTCTCTGTGTTCCTTAGCTCATCCGTGAGCAGGTATCTTCATTTGTGTTTCTCTTTAGTCAGAATATATGCTACTCAGTATTTTTGCACTCTAACTAAGGACGGACAATTTTTCATCCCGCCGATGAATGTATGTCATGATTTTCACACAAAGTTGGAAAAATATTGGTAACTATAGAAAAAAGATTTTTTGGCAATTAATTTTTAATTTAATTGCTCTGGATTACGATTTAGATCAATAATTTGTTTAAAATAGGGCGAACGATGGGAATTGAACCCACGAATGGTGGTACCACAAACCACTGCCTTAACCACTTGGCTACGCTCGCCATTCGATATTCCTGATTATAGCACCTTGATCAGAAAATAAGCAAGATTTTTTTTCAAGGAACGGATTTTGTTAATTTAGAGTCTTTAGACTCCAATAACTACAGATAATTAAAGCTAGAACAAATGAAAGCACTTACTATTATAGCCTGTTCGGGAGCAGTAGGATTAGCAGCCTTGGGGGTGGCAATGGCCACAACCAATCCTTCTCAGGTTGAATACGAAGAGTATGCAGAACAACGGCTTACAGAGTATCTCAAAAACGACATTTGCCAAAAAACTACCAATTTCTTGGAAAATTTAATCAAATCTCAATGCGAAACTTTGGTAGATCAAGTCACTCCCCAAATGCGGGAAGTCTTGGCAAGAAGTTCAGAACAGCAGAATTTCGTGATTTTTAGTATTTATAGAACGAATTTAAATCTGAGTTCCTTGATACCGGTTTATAAATTTGAAACCGTGGGAGCATTTAATAACTTTTATACTTACACTGCCGAGCAGCAATAAGCCAAAATGGGGAATACTAATCGGTAAGCCCAATCAAAGCTTCCCCTTGTGATGAAACTCTGTCCAAATGTTGGCTGTCTATATTCGCAAAATCCCGATACGGATCTAGTTTGTATCAAATGTGGTGAAAAACTCTTGCTTCAAGACCGTTATCACTTGCTGCGGTGTCTTGGAAGTGGTGGCTTTGGCAAAACTTATTTAGCTGTGGATGAACACCTTCCCTCCAAACTCAGGTGTGTGATCAAACAACTCTGCTTTCAGGTGTCAGACAGGGAAAGCTTTGACAAAGCTGTAGAATTATTTCGCCAGGAAGCAGTGAGTTTGAATAAATTGCAGCATCCCCAAATACCGAAGTTATTAGGGTACTTTGAACAGAAGCATCAGCTGTATTTGGTGCAGGAATTGATTTTAGGACAAACCCTAGAACAGGAACTGCAAGCACAAGGAGTTAAAAACGAATCCCAAATTGGGGAATTACTCCGCAATTTGTTACCAGTGCTGCAATTCATTCATGACCGAAAAGTGATCCATCGGGATATTAAGCCAGCAAATATCATGCGTCGTCTACCCCAAGGGGATTTGGTGTTAATTGACTTCGGGGTGGCGAAACACGTCACGGCTACAGCATTGTCCAAGACAGGGACAAGCATCGGTAGCCCAGAATATATTGCGCCTGAACAAACACGGGGAAAAGCTTTACCAGCCAGTGATCTTTACAGCTTAGGTGTTACCTGTATTCACTTACTGACGGGAATTCCTCCCTTTGATTTGTTTGATGTGATCAGCGATCGCTGGGTATGGCGTGACTATATATTGAGTGAGAATCGGGTCAGCCATGCCTTCGGTCAAGTTCTGGATAAACTGCTGCACAATACCCTTGCTAAACGTTATCAATCTGCCGATGAAGTTCTGCAAGCCCTGAATATAGCCACATTACAGCTAGATAATTTCCAGGTAGAACTTGATTACAGCCGATTACGCGATTTACTGACTTTACGCCAATGGGAACAAGCAGACAAAGAAACTTGGGCGCTGATGTGTGAAGCCATCTCGAAGCCAATTGGTAGCTATATTTTTTGTAATGATTTAAAAAAGTTACCAGATGAGATATTACAAACAATTGACCAATTATGGTTGAAGTATAGCAACGGGCGTTTTGGCTTTAGCGTCCAGAAGCAAATTTACGAAAGTGTTAACGGTGACTATGGCAAGTTTGCTGCTGCTATTAGCTGGAATTCTTATTACTCCAACTCTATTCCAGAATTCTTTTTTATTTGGTTTGCTCCCAAAGGATACTTCCCTTCTAGGATTTGGGCTGGTGGGACTCAAGTTTGGCAACACACTCAGGTTTTAGTGTCCAAGTTATAGAAAAGTGCTGAGTCCTGAGTAAATATACGACGCGGTAGGGGCGCAATGCCTTGCGCCCCTACAACAAATGTGGTTCAAATACTTGGGGATTGTTATAATTCGTAATTCATAACATCAGTCTTGGGCTGGGTTTCTATATTTGTGTTTGTCTTATTCTGCTTTTAAATTTGTATGACATCTGGGTATTTACTAGTATCTCACGGCAGTCGTGACCCCCGTCCAGAAGTTGCTATGCAGCAATTAGCAGGGTTGGTATCTGCACAAATGGGTAATTCTCAACATCAGGTAGGTATAGCTGCTTTGGAATTACAACCTCAGCCTTTACATCAGCAGATCCAAAAATTTGCTACTTCGGTTGACGAGGTTGATTGCTTGCAGGTTGTCCCGCTATTTCTGCTACCGGGTGTCCATGTAATGACGGATATTCCTGAGCAGATTACTTTGGCAAAACAGGCTCTTGGTGAAAATATGATGATTAACCTGCATCCCCATCTAGGTAGTCATCCTGGTTTAATTACGTTACTATCCGAGCAAATGGCTACAATGAAAGCCGAAACCACAATTTTGTTAGCTCACGGTAGCCGTCGTCCTGGTTCTTTAGAGCCAATAGAAACCATAGCTGCAAGATTGGGAGCAGTCACCGCTTATTGGGCTGTAGCTCCTAGTTTAGAATCACGTATAAAGGATTTAGTTGCTGCTGGTAAGCGGGAAGTAACAATTTTGCCGTACTTTTTATTTACAGGTGGTATTACTGATGCGATCGCTCAGTCCATAGAAAAGTTAAAATTACAATTTCCTGCTGTCACTTTCCAACTGGCAGAACCTTTGGGAGCAAGTGCAGAATTAGCTAAGATCATTGGGGATTTAATAGATACATGAGCCGCACAGAGAAAGAAGCGCAAAAGTGTTTGGGTAAGGTTTATTTGGTAGGTGCGGGGCCAGGAGATCCAGGACTCATGACCCTTAAAGGTAAGGGTTTATTAGAATGTGCAGATGTAGTGATTTATGATGCTTTGGTCAGTCCAGCGATTTTAGCTATGATTAATCCCCAAGCTGAAAAAATCAATGCTGGTAAGCGTATGGGGAGACATTCATTATTACAGTCAGAAACTACCCATTTGTTAATTGAAAAGGCGCAAGAAAACGCTGTAGTGGTGCGGCTAAAAGGTGGCGACCCGTTTATTTTTGGTCGTGGTGGCGAGGAAATGGCTGATTTAGTCCAAGCTGGCGTATCTGTGGAAGTTGTGCCGGGTATTACAGCCGGAATTGCGGCTTCTGCTTATGCTGGCATACCTTTAACTCATCGGCTTTATAGCTCTTCTGTGACTTTTGTAACTGGACATGAGTCAGCAGGTAAGTATAAACCCCAGGTAAATTGGCAGGCGATCGCTCACGGTTCAGAAACCATTGTCATTTACATGGGCATTCACAATTTACCTTATATTGTGGAAGAGTTAAATCAAGCTGGGTTAGATTTAGATACACCCATAGCTTTAGTCCGTTGGGGTACAAGACCAGAACAAGAAGAGTTGATTGGCACTTTAGCAACCATTATTGGACAAGTCGAGGAAACTGGATTTAGCGCCCCTGCGATCGCAGTCATTGGTTCAGTAGTAAATATGCACGGTATTTTATCTGGTTGTCGTCCTGTGTGATAGTTGCCTGTTTTATGCATCAGCTATTGATCAGCAAATTCCAGGTTGTTTAACGGCCATTTTAATAAATAATAGCAATGACTTTTGCAGAAATTGAGTATCAAGACAAAGCAGAACTTAGCCGTAATCAAGTAATCAATCTTTATTCACAATGTGGATGGTCATCAGCAGACAAGCCTGAACAACTTTTGTTAGCTCTTACTAACTCGCACACAGTGATTTCAGCATGGCATCAGAATTTGCTGATTGGTCTTGGTAATGCCATTTCAGATGGTGCTTTGGTTGTTTATTACTCTCATTTATTAATATTGCCAGCATATCAAAAAAGAGGTATAGGACGGGAGATTATGAAACGTCTACAAAGTCGTTATATTAATTTCCATCAGCAAATCTTACTGTCAATAGATCATGCTGTTCCCTTCTACGAAAAACTTGGTTTCCAGGATTCACAAGGTGTCACACCAATGTGGATATATGATGGGAATGATATTGATATTGCCAAAAAGCATGATTGATACTCACCGCTAAATATTGCAAGGAGGTATGGGGTGGCACAAATTATCATTGTAGGTGCAGCCCTAGCCCTACTACTGGTGAAACGTGGTATTAATGTCACGCTAATTGAAGTTGTATGCTGTTGCCATATAGCTCTATAAGTAATAGACTCAGCATTAATTTTATAATTTTTACCTTTGCGAATTTCTGATAAAATATCAGTATCAATTAAAGATTTTCTCACGCCTAACTTTAGTCTCTATAATTCCTGTGTTTTAAAATATCTGCGACCATTTCATCAACTAATTCAGCATCATCAGCCCATTTACCGATAAATGAATTATTAAGAATTTCTGGTTGTGTTAATTGCTCAATCATGGCTTTAATTATGTCAGAAATTTCGCAATTATAGGTTTGTGCCAATTGGTTGATTTTGGCAAAGGTTTCTTGATCGAGTTCTATTTCTAGTTTTTGCATAGGTGATTAAGAAGTTGAAAATTAACAGCTTATATTAATTATAAGTGAATGGACGTTGTTTACCGCCGAAACCAAGAGCGAACCCAACGCCAAAACCGCCACAACCACGACCAAGAACCACGGCGAAAAACTACAGGCGTTTGTGGTTGAGAAAGACGCTCAATGGCATCGTTGCAATTTTGCAAATTAGTATCAATTCCCATTGTCTGAAATAGTTCGCGGGCATTGCGATAAGCACCCAGCGCGTCTGATTCTCGGTTGACGTTTTTTAATGTCAAACCTAAATTAAACCAGGCGTTTGCTTCCCCTCGAATATCGCCTATCTCTCTAGAGATATCCAAAGACTGCTGGTAGAACTCAATCGCCCGTTGGTACTCTTCCAAGCTGTCGTAAGCATTGCCTAAATTGATCAAGGAATCACTTTCACCATTGCGATCACCTATTTGCCGTTTGATTGCCAAAGACTTTTGGAGGAAATTAATTGCCTGTTCGTACTGTTCGAGGGAGTTGTAAGTATTACCCAAATTGCCTAAGCAAATACCTTCACCAGGGCGATCTCCTATCTCTATAGCTATGTCCAAAGACTGCTGATAGAAATTAATTGCCTGTTGATACTGCCCCAGGGAGTTAAAAGCATTGCCTAAATTGCCCAAGGAAATACCTTCGCCATTGCGATCGCCTATCTCTGTAGCTATGTCAAAAGACTGCTGGTGGAAATCAATTGCCTCTTGGTATTTTCCACAGTAACGGTAAGCATTGCCCAAATTGTTTAAAGCATTACTCTCACCTGAGCCATCACCTATCTCCCTAGCTATGTCCAAAGACTGCTGATAGAGATAAATTGCCCGTTGATACTGTCCCAGGCAGTTGTAAGCATTGCCTAAATTGTTTAAAGCATTACCTTCACCTGAGCGATTGCCTATTTGACGTTTGATTTCCAAAGACTGTTGGAAGAAATTAATTGCCAGTTGGTACTGTCCGAGAGAGTTGTAAGTATTGCCCAAACCCATTAAGTAATTACCTTCACCATAGCGATCGCCTATTTCGCTGGCTATAGCCAAAGACTGCTGATAGAAATCAATTGCCCGTTGGTACTGCCTCAGGGAGTTGAAAAAATTACCCAAATTGCCTAAACAAATACCTTCACCATAGCGATCGCCTATTTCTCGTTTGATTTCCAAAGACTTCTGGAAAAAATTAATAGCCTGTTGGTACTGTCCCAGAGAGTTATGAGTATAGCCTAAATTGACCAAAGCAGTACCTTCACCATAGCGATCGCCTATTTCCCGTTTGATTTCCAAAGATTTCTGGAGAAAATTAATAGCCTGTTGGTACTGTCCCAAAGAGTTATGAGCAACGCCCAAACCGTTTAAAGCTTCACTTTCTGCGTTATAATCACCTATCTCCAGAGATATTTCCAAAGACTGCTGATTGAACTCAATCATTTTTTGGTAATCTCCCAAAAAGTAGTAAGCATTCCCCAAAAAGATAAGAGAATCCCGATATTTCCAATTGTCGTGATCGCCAATTTCTTGCCATTTATTGACCAACTGCCCATATAATTCCACTTGGTCGATGTAATAACCCCGCAAGCTTAAAAAATCATCGCAAACGCGAATGCTATCAAAGGCAGAGTTATAATCTTCCAACTGATAAAAGTGATCAAAAATTTCTAAGTATTCTTTGACATCTTCTTTTGTTGTCCAGGGTGGTTGTTTAGCAATTGAGCGATAATAATCAATAGCTCGTTGATGCGCCTCTGTTTGATTACCTGCTTTATACCGCACATACTCCAAAACCACTGGCTGAAACTCAAATCGCCGCTTACCATTGAGTTTTTCTACCAACAAAGAACGCTTAACCAGATTCCTTAACTCTTGCTCAATTTCTGCTTCTGAACTTTCTGGCAATACTGCCAAGGCTGCTGCGCTACTAATTGCACCACGATACACACTAATATTCAGCAATAACGCTTTTTGCAGTTCACTCAATCTTGCAAAACTGGCATCCAATACCAACACCATTCCCACATTTTCCCGGCGATGCACACCTACCACTTGGGGGTCTGTCAACAACTGCTGCAAGTTGCCTAAACCTAAATCTGCTAGTCTGCTTAAATCTGGGTCTTGAGAATATTCTTCTTTTAATAAATCTGCTACCAATCTCAACAATAAGGGATGCCCATCTACCAGTTTGACAAACTCAGCTAAATCTCCCCGAATGCCTAATGCAGTTAACAGTGCGACTCCTTCCTCTACTTGCAAACCTTTCAGGGTTAGCCATGCAAAGCCTTTTGGTAATTCAGGTCTTTCCCTAGTGGTGACTAAGACTTTACTCTTACTGCCAGATTCCACCCAGGCGTTAAAGAAATCACCATAAAATAGACTTCCCCATTGTCTATCTGCTTGTAATAAACTCTCTAAATTGTCAATAATCAGTAAAAATTGACCAGTTCGTAAACACCTAATCAACGCCTCGACTAACTGCGTTTCTTGTTCTGGAACCGGAAAGCCAAATTCTTGTAATACTTTCCTCGCTAAATCGCTAAAACTTGCCCCGTTACCGACATCAGCCCAAAAACGTTTAGGAAAACCCCCAATTTCATCGTAAATTTTAGCGGACAGAGTAGATTTCCCTGTACCACCAATGCCTTCTATGCCAATGAGAAATGTATTTTCATCAGTTAACCATTGCTGTATTTGGGCTATTTCTTCTGTTCGTCCTTGCCAATAAGCCAAGCTTTTGGGCGAGTCACCTGCTTTCAAAATCCCTGGTGATTCGGCTTTGGTACTGCGTTCTATCAACTCCAATATTTCTTGCTGTGCAGTACCATAAACAGCAATATAGTTAGTTACTTTGGGCTGTTAGTATTCCTACTCAAGTCATAGGTTGGCTGATTAACATTGCCTGCTGTATTGATCTGTATACTTTCATCGTAAGATTCAGCATTGAGACTCACAGAGGCATCACTTGATTTTTGTTCTTGCAAAATTTGAGCTATTTCCTCTGCCAGTGCGGTATCAGCATCCAAAATCTTCTTCAATTGCACCCGCAAACTTGCTTGTAAATCTTGATTCTCTGGATTTTCAGCTACATCTGTCGCCGCTTCTTGGGCTGCTTCTTTAGCCTCTACTTTAGGTTGTAACTTACCCCAAATAGCCTTGGCTTTATTCCAACCATCTTCACCAACTTTCTGAGATGCTCCTTCTATGGCTTTATTACCTGCATTCAGCAAAAATGGCAGATAGGGAGCCACAAGTTTGACGATTGAGCTGATGATATCCATTTATTTACGCAATTTATCGCAATTAGTTATACAAATGTATACTAGCGCATCATAATTCTGAATTACGCCAATAGGGTAATACAGCAATTACTCATCAGGAATCCAAGTTTCAGAAAAATTTCTTAAAGTCCCCTTTTTTAAGGAAGGCATAAAATGGCACAAATTATTATTGTAGGCGCAGGTCCCACAGGTGCAGCACTGGCTTTACTCCTAGTAAAACATGGCATTAACGTAACCCTCATTGAAGCTGCAAAAGACTTTCATCGGGTATTTCGCGGTGAGGGATTAATGCCTAGTGGGTTAGATGCGCTCACACAAATGGGACTATCTACACTTTTAGAAGAAATTCCCACTCGCCCACTCGATGGCTGGGAGTTCATCATTGAGGGAAAACAATTATTTCGCATAGACGAGCCAATGGGGTCAACTCGTCCCTGTACACTGGTGTCACAACCGCCACTGCTCAAAGCCTTAATTTCCGAAGCTCAAACCCATGATGGATTTGAATTTATCCAGGGTGTTGCGGTCAAAGATTTATTTTGGAGTAATCAGCGTGTTGCAGGTGTGATACTCAGTGATGGGCGACAACTTACGGCTGATTTAGTCATTGGGGCGGATGGTCGGAATTCAATCGTGCGGGAACGTGCTGGATTAAAGTTAGTACGTCAACCTAAAAATATAGATATTCTCTGGTTTAAGTTGGCAGCTAGTCCCCAGTTTGCAGATGATAATGTATTTCGGACAATTGTAAATAGTAATCGCATCTTTAGCATCTTTCATGGTGCAGAGTCAGGTAAATTACATTTAGCTTATGTAATCTCCGCCAACGAAAAAACCGACTACAAACAAGCAAATTGGGCAGAAATTTTCGCCTCACTATCCCCCTCATGGCTAGCAGAACATTTTCGCAATCATGCAGATACCATCGAATCTCCCATTAAGCTGTCTGTTGTGGTGGGTTATTGTCCTCAATGGCACGCACCCGGTATATTACTTTTAGGTGATGCTGCACACCCCATGTCTCCTGT
The DNA here is from genome assembly GCF_963920885.1 of Anabaena sp. CCY 0017. Taxonomy (NCBI): domain Bacteria; kingdom Bacillati; phylum Cyanobacteriota; class Cyanophyceae; order Nostocales; family Nostocaceae; genus Anabaena; species Anabaena sp. CCY 0017. The sequence goes on from NZ_CAWUDG010000023.1 coordinate 33,221, forward strand.
CCGCGCTCAGGGTATAAATATAGCCTTGCGTGATGTAATTGTTGCAGCTAATTATTTAGTACCGATATTGCAAGCAGACGCGGAACACCAAAAAATTGATACTGCACTATCACAGATTCAAGCCGAACGTCAGCCAGAAATTATCCGCGCCCAGCAACTACAGTTACACGAAGCTGCACAAGGCGAACTGCTGCGAAAAAATTCCTTAGTGCGATCGCTCTTGGTTCAATTTGCGCCCTTACTGCGTACAATAATTAAACTGTCTTGGTTAAGGCGACAACGTGAAATGCGCGAGGGCATAACACAGGTTAAATTATGTCAATATGAACCATAAACAGAAAGATATATTTTTTCAAATTCATCAGAATATACCCAGAGAAGGGCCTGGTGATTCAGAATCTACGAAAAATGCCTTCTTAAAATCGGTTGATTTGCCACCACATCCCCAAATTCTAGATATCGGTTGTGGCCCTGGCTTTCAGACTTTAGACTTAGCCAGCCTGACTAATGGCAAAATTATTGCTATCGATAATCATTCTGTTTATGTAAACGAACTCAAACAGAAAGTACTTCAGCAAGGATTATCAGAAAAGATTACTGTAATCAACGCTGATATGTTTGCTCTTGATTTTCCTGATGCAAGTTTTGATATTATTTGGGCGGAAGGTTCAATATACATTATTGGGTTTGAAAATGGACTGAAGCAATGGAAACCCTTGTTAAAACATGGAGGGTACTTAGTAGCTTCAGAACTTACATGGCTTAAACCTAACGCACCAACAGAATTACAAGAATTTTGGAATGATGGTTATCCAGCCATGCAGGATATTGAAGGTAATTTAAAGATTATCCAATATAGTGGCTACAAAATCATTGATTATTTCGTACTACCAGAATCAGCTTGGTGGAATCATTACTATCAACCTTTAGAAGAAAAATTACAGGGTTTACGAAAGCATTACCAAGATGATACCGAAGCTCTGGAAGTGATCGATATGGAGCAATTGGAGATTGACCTTTATCGTAAATACTCTGAATATTATAGTTATGTGTTTTACATTGGGCAAGCATTGTAAATCATCATTAAATATACCTGATAAATCATCACCAAAACAAGAATCTATGCTTTTTTTAGCCAATTAGCTGATGCGTTGAAAAATTATCTTCAATAAATTATCTTGGATAAAAAATTTAGCTAAAAAGCCTGAAGCTTTACCAGCGTTGCTCTAGCTCTATCAAACAGCCCAGTTGCAAAAAATTGTAGTGGCGTGGCAAGCTTAAAATGTTGTATTAGCCAAAGTCCATATCATCGGCGTACCCTTCGGGAAGCAAGCTACATCGGCGGGTTTTCACCTCCAAAGTAATGCACTATTTTAAGCGTGTCAGTCCACTAGAAATTGAATATTTTTTGATTTGTCAGTTGTTTATAGTTAAAAAAGTCTAATTGATTACAATCACAGCACGAAGTAAATAGGCATACCATTTTAGTAAGCTCAAAATACAAAAATACAAGCCTTTTAACTTTTGATTTCACGGCGGTACTAGCCTTTAGTCTCTAACTGCGGAGATGCTTTGATTTGATGTTCTACAAAATTTTGCTCTCGTAAGATTTTATAGAGATTAATATTGTGTTCTAGTAAACAGGCGTGTCCACTGTCAGGTAATACAGCCATCTTGGGGTTAGGTAAAATATTTAGCAAACGTTGGGCTTCGTTGATTGAGGGTAATAGGCGATCGCTTGCACCAACAATCAACAAAACTGCTTGAGTGAGTTGGCGTAACTGCGCTTCAGTTACACTAAATTCCTTCAGGAGAGACAATCGCCAGGTAAGTGTAGCTGGGGGTACAGAACGCATAGTTTTCAGCAGTTCATGGCGCAGATGACGGGGAATACGTGCCAAGGATGCCAAAAAAGGTAATAATCCTAATGCGCCCAGGTCATAAAAGCATTCTGGAACAAAATAAGTAAATTGGGATGTCCAACTCAACCAAGGGCGTAGCTGAAAGGCTGATGCTGGGTTAATCAGAATAATCCGCTTAAATAACTGTGGTGCTTGGGTCGCTACTTTCATCGCCAAACAACCTCCAAAGGACTCGCCACACAGGTAAACTGGTCTGTGTGAGCTTTTTTCTAATTCGGCATGGATCAAGTCCAAGACGTTGTTGCTTAACTCCTCCCAGGTCGTGAGGTCTTGTCTGGGAATCGCCAAACACCGGACATCAAAGCCAACCTCTAAGCCCGCAGTTTGCGATCGCAATAATTCACCAGTTCCATCTAACCCTGGTAAATACACAAACAACGGATACTCTATTTGGACTCGGTTAGGAGTCAGGAAACACGGCTTTAGCTCAACTTTTGGCATTGTAAAATATAAATTCAACTTTTTTGTTTTATGATAGGATCATATCGTCTGTAGTAAAAACTACCATTAAATAATAAAAATCATAAGTCATTCCTAAAATTTTTTTTCCATTTCACCTGGCGACTAACGCCCTGGGGGCATACACTACGCGTTAGCGGAGCTTTCGCTTTAGCGATAGGCTGTTCGCTCATCTTCATAAATCATCTACTATTGTAGATAACTTAAATAATTAACATTAACTCCATTGATAATCAGCCTGTCAAGGATAGACTAATCAATATAAGAATACTCCTGAAAAAACTATGAGTGATGCTTACTAGAAACATCTTCCAAAAAGCGAGCAGCATTACATATATCGGTACAATTATTCCAGCATTTAATAACAACCTTGCACTAGTAAACTAGCAATTTCATCTTGACAATGTTTAGTTAGTTCATTCACAACATTTTTCGCTTGTTTGCCGTGATATTTCTGTTGATGTTGTGGTGTAATCCAATAAGGGCGACCAATTAACACAGCCACCCGATTATAGATAACTAAGGGATGTAAACCTGGTTGATTAAATAAAGGTTCTGAAGGGTCAAAGAAACTTAACAGTCGCAGAGGTAAGCCATAAGTATTGACTTCTTCTAAAGAAGCGATCGCAATTGGTAAAATTGCTAAATCATCCACAGTAGAACGCAATGCTAAATGAGCAAATCCTCTGTGAAATTCACCAACTTCATTTGGTTTGGTAGATGTCACCATTGGCCGAGTTCCTTCAGGAAAAACACCCACCATTTGCTTTGACTGCAAAATACGCTGTGATTTTTCAAAAAAGCTTTGCTGGCTGCTGGCTGTCTCCTCCAGAGGAAAACATCCCAATTGTCCCGTGACAATTTCCCGCATCAGTGGTACTTGTCCCATATAGTGATGACAAGCAAAGCGAATTGGTCTAGATAGCGCCGACATTAAGATCAGTGCATCCATAAAACTACGGTGATTACTGACTACCAAAACGCTAGCATCTCTGGGAATGCGATCTTCGTGATAGCGAAAAATTCGCGTTGATAACGCTGTCAGAAAATAGCGAGAAATATCCAGGGGACTATTTGGACTCATGGGTAATTAATATATTTTTGGAAAAAATATCGGCGATGATCTTGACTTAATTTTGACATTTCCCTATTGATACTAGAGTAGTCTTAAGGCAGAAAAAATTTATCCATAAAGGTAGCTACATTTTCAGAATTTAGACTTATGTATTCCCAGTCACAATTAATATGATAGCAATGATTAGAAATGATTATGAGTAGATCAATTATGTCTTGTGAGTAAAGGCTACCTGGATTTATACACATCAATAAAAAATTCTGGTCGCCAGAAATTTGCTAATATTAAGTTATGCTTTGTCAAACAAGTAGTAATATCATAAGATTGCGTGAATGTACCAGTAAAAGTACAATAGAAAACGTTTTAATAATTTATTTTTTTATTTTGTATGGATTTAGTGGATAAAACAGAAAAAAAATTTGCATTGACAACACCCCTATATTATGTGAATGATGTTCCTCACGTTGGCAGTGCTTACACCACAATAGCAGCAGACGTAGTGGCACGGTTTCACAGGCTGTCAGGACATCAGGTATTACTTATTACAGGTACAGATGAACATGGACAAAAAATTCAGCGTTCAGCAGAGAGTTTAGGGAAACCGCCACAAGAATTTTGTGATCAAATCGTGCCTAGCTTTATCAAGTTATGGCAGTTATTAAATATTCAGTATGATCGCTTTAGTAGGACTACCGCTTCTCGTCATGAAGCCATCGTCAAAGAGTTCTTTTTGCGAGTCTGGGACAAAGGCGACATCTACCAAGGCAAACAGAAGGGTTGGTACTGCGTATCTTGTGAAGAATTTAAGGAAGAACGAGACCTACTAGAAGGAAAGCGCTGCCCTATTCATACTAACAAGGAAGTTGAATGGCGGGACGAGCAAAACTACTTCTTCCGTCTATCTAATTATCAAGCCCAACTCGAAGAATTTTACCAGTCTCGACCAGATTTTATTCAACCTGAAAGTCGTCGAAATGAAGTCTTGAGCTTTGTCAGCCAAGGTTTACAGGACTTTTCCATTTCGCGGGTAAATCTGGATTGGGGTTTCCCTGTCCCAGTTGATCCCCAGCATACCCTTTATGTCTGGTTTGATGCGTTGCTAGCTTATGTCACCGCATTATTAGAACCAGATGCAGAACCAACCTTAGCCAACGCCTTAGAAACTTGGTGGCCAATTAACCTACATCTAATTGGTAAAGATATCCTCCGATTCCATGCAGTTTATTGGCCAGCCATGCTGATGTCCGCTGGTTTACCCTTACCAGGACAAGTGTTTGGACATGGGTTTTTGACTAAAGATGGTCAAAAAATGGGTAAGTCTCAGGGTAACACCCTCGATCCCATCTGGCTAGTTCAAAGTTATGGTAGTGATGCAGTTCGTTATTACTTCCTTAAGGAAATCGAATTTGGCAAAGATGGCGATTTTAATGAAGTTAGATTCATTAATGTTTTGAATGCAGATTTGGCCAATGACTTAGGTAATTTGCTAAATCGGACCTTAAACATGGTGAAGAAATACTGTGCTGCTGATGGACTAACCATTGGAAATGAAGCCATTAATGACGAAAACCCTTTGAAAAAAATTGGTATAAGTCTAGGGGACAAGGTGCAACAAGCATATCAAGCGCTAGCTTTCAACCAAGCCTGCGAAGCGACCCTTTCACTAGTACGAACTAGCAATAAGTTTATTGATGATCAAGCCCCTTGGTCACTATATAAACAAGGCAAGCAGCAGGAAGTGGAAGCAGTCCTGTACGCAGTTCTAGAATCTGTTAGACTAGCAGCTTATCTTCTTTCCCCAGTCATTCCGAATATCAGTAACGCTATTTATCAGCAACTGGGCTTTGGAATTGACTTTAATGATCAAATAAAAACTTCAATGCTTGCCCCTTTTGTGACCCATGCCAAATGGGGGTTACTCAGCAGTGAACAATCGTTGGGTAAACCACAGCCCGTCTTTAAACGCATCGAGATTCCCAAAAACGATTAATTTTTTTAATTTTCCATCATTTTTTGATTTTGTTCAATTTCTTAATTTTCTCAAAAAACTGATCGGGGCTTAACTTATTAGATTAGCTCCGAATCCTTATCATAAGTCGTTCTAGCATAACATCTCGGTAAATCCGTATCAAATATAACAAGCATAATAATGAGGTATGACAACAATGTTGAATAATCTAGAAAGTGACTCAATCTTTACACCGGAACAAGTCTTGGAGAATCGAGGTCGTGTAGCTATATTCATTGATGGTTCCAACCTGTTTTATGCTGCATTACAATTGGGAATCGAAATTGACTACACAAAGCTACTATGCCGATTAACTGGCGGTTCTAGACTATTACGGGCTTTCTTTTACACTGGTGTAGACCGCACAAACGAAAAGCAACAAGGGTTTCTGTTGTGGATGCGTCGCAACGGCTATCGAGTCATTGCTAAGGATTTAGTACAGCTACCTGATGGCTCCAAAAAAGCCAACCTAGATGTAGAAATTGCCGTAGATATGATGGCCTTAGTTGATTCCTATGATACCGCAGTTTTGGTCAGTGGTGATGGAGATTTGGCTTATGCGGTCAATTCAGTCAGCTATCGTGGTGTGCGCGTAGAAGTTGTGAGTTTGCGCTCCATGACCAGTGATAGTTTAATCAATGTGAGCGATCGCTATATTGATTTAGAAGCCATCAAAGAAGATATCCAAAAAAACCCCCGTCAAAGCTATCCATATAGACCTCTATCCAGCATGGGTTTTCTGGAAGATATGAGAGAGGCTGATCAACAGTTAGAAATCCAAGATTAATGAATTATCAAAAAGGCAGGCGGCAAAAGAGAGTAAATTATGCTGATAAAGGGCAAAATACACCATATTTACCCCACTTATTTTCATCACTAGCTCTCGGTTTTTTTCGACGAAAAGCAAATTTGTTTTACCTGCCTTTAACTTTTTTATTGGTACTTGGATTAGTTGCTTGTGGGGGTAAATCCCCCACGCCTTCTCAACCAGATGATGTTGATTCAACTCCCCAAGAAAGCAATTTAACCTTCTTTGATGTCACTTTAGAACAAGCCGACGAAGTTGGAAGACCTGTTTGGAAAGTACGATCTAAGAAGGCGATATATACTAAAGAAAAACAACTTGGTCAGGCGGAAAGTCCCGTTGGTGAACTATACCAAGATGGCAAACCAATTTACCAAATACAAGCAGACAAAGCAGATATTGAACAGGATGGTCAGAGGCTATTTCTCAAGGGAAAAATTCTGGCTACAGATCCCGTCAATGGTATTGTATTGCAAGGTAATGAATTAGAATGGTTGCCTCAAGAAGATTTGTTAATTGTCCGTAATCAAATCAATGGGACTCATAAACAACTAAAAGCAGTAGCGCAAGAAGCACGAGTTAAAACTCGCGAACAGCGGATAGAATTTTCTGGTGGCGTAATAGCCAATTCCGTTGATCCCCAAATGCAAATGCGAAGTGAAAATTTAACTTGGCGAATTAAAGAAGAAATATTAACTAGCGATCGCCCCATACAAATTGACCGTTATAACAATAATCAAATTACTGACCGTGGCAGAGGAGATGCTGCCGAAGTTAACTTAAAAACTAAAATTGCTACGATCAAAAAAAATTCCCAGTTAGAGTTAGTAGACCCACCCACACAAATAGCTAGTAACTCTATGACCTGGGACATGAAAGCAGAAACGGTGAAGACAAATGCCCCAATTACTGTTGTCCAGCGTGCCGAAAATGTGACTGTAACCGCCAATCAAGGCGAAATGAAAATACAGCAAAAAATTGTCAATTTAGCAGGTAATGTCACCGCTATAGGTCAACGTCGTCAATCCCTGAAATCTAATCAATTAAGTTGGTATCTGGACAAAAAATTATTAGAAGCGCAGGGAAACGTGATTTATCGTCAAGTTGACCCACCCATAAATTTTACAGGTGAAACAGCCGTTGGTAATCTGCAAACAGAAGACATTATAGTTAAAAGTGGTAAATCTGGCCGCAGAGTAGTCACAGAAATTATTCCTCAAGATGCAGGAATTAGAAATTAGGAAGAAGCAGATGTGCAGGGGGACTGAGTAAGCAAACTATCAAGAATTAAATGGGATTCGATTCCTGTATTACGAACTACGAATTATAAATTACTTTTATTCGCAACTAACAAAATTTCGTTACGACTAGCCGCACCCAATTCCGGTGAAAAATATTTAGGAGAATGGGGAGTAATTGTAGAGGGAATATTGGGAACTACTTCTAACTTTTCTACCAGAGCTTGTAACAGCTTATCTTGATTAGCGCGGAAAGCTGGTATTTGTGGACCACGGTTAATAATAGCAAACCATACCAAACCGCGATCGCGTGTAGGAATGACTCCAGCTAAAGCGCTCACCTCTCGCAAAGTACCAGTTTTCATCACAGTAGCATGAGGCATATTTCTATATCGCATTGTTCCCCGACGGTCAAATCCAGAGCTAGGAAACAAGTCAGCCACATTAATTTTATGGGTCGATGCTTCCCGTTGAATCGCCATTAACATCGCACAAGCGGCTCTCGGAGAAATGCGATTGTCTACTCCTAATCCTGAACCATTAATTAACTGAATTTCTGCCTCTGGTACTCCAGCCAATTTAGCAGCTTTCGATTGCATGACAGCAGCGCCTCCCACCGATTCCGCCAACATTTCTGCCATGACGTTGTTACTGAACACGTTCATTTCCTTAATTAATTGCTGCAAAGGTAAAGAACGGCGACGTACCAGTAGGGTTTCTTGAGGATTTGGTTGGGTTGCTACTTTCACATTTCCCGCAATTACTACTTGAGGTTTAGCTGTACCCTTCGGCATAATGGAATATATGTAATTTGCTGGACGAGTCCAAGTTGCATAATTCAGTGCCTGCTTGAGCATTTGCCCAGCTAATATGGGATTGGGTTCAAAATTCATGGCGAATTTGCCGTTTATGAGCAGATTTCCCTTTACCTGCTTAATACCCATTTTATTCAGAGTATTACCCAGTGCGATCGCTTCTTCCCAAACAAACATCGGATCACCACCGCCGGTAATCACCAAATCACCCTGCAAAACCCCGTTAACTATTCGCCCTGTCGTGCTGACCAAAGTCTCAAATTGGTGGTCTGGCCCCCAAGTTTTCAAAGCCACAAGTGAAGTCGCAATTTTGGTTAAAGAAGCAGCAGGCAGAGGTGTAGTACCTTGATGATTAGCCATCAACATCGGCCCCGACTGCATCCAAATGCCTTGACTCTCCGCTAAGTTTTCCGCTACCAGCTTCGAGGAAATCATTCCCTGCAAATATTTCTGAACTGTAGTCGAACCGGCTGGATTGGGGTCAGGTGCCAGAACCAAGCCAGGGCTACTTTGCCAAGCTAATGCCTGTAAGGCTTCTGTAGGCTTAATTTGTACCCCAGCCATTTCTAGCCATACAGAAACTAAACCTGAACCCAATAATTCCAGCATACTTTCTTCCTCTAAATAGTTTCCTGTGCTAATATACAAGCTTTTCGAGCATAATCAGCAGGATGCATTGGGCGGTACAAGAACTTACATCTTGATAAACCATTATTTTGCTGATATTTTTACACCTTCAATGATGCTGATCGAAGAAGGGGTAGGAATAATCTTAGTAAGTTTAAACCCAGCAGCAGCAAAGAGTTCTTCAAATTCGGTTGCGGTGCGTTCACGGCCTCCAGAAGTCATTATTAACATTTCCAAATCGAGGAATTTACTCAGGGAAGGTTCGTTAGGATTGGGAATGACATTTTCTACAACCAGCACTTTCCCGTTGTCTGGCATCACATGGTGACAATTTTGAAGAATTTTGATGGCACTTTCATCATCCCAGTCATGAATGATGTGTTTCATGATATAAGCATCACCACCACTCGGTACAGATTCAAAGAAGTCGCCACTCAATAATTGCCAACGCCCCTCTAATTCTGATGCTTCTAAATGTTGCTTTGCTCCCTCAATTACTTGTTCTTGGTCGTAAACTATACCCTTAACTTTAGGGTAATTTTTGAGAATGCTAGCAAGTAAAGTCCCATGTCCACCACCCACGTCAATTAAGGTGTTGATAGAAGAAAAGTCGTAACTAGACACCACAGGATTGATATACGTGCTGGAAAAACTTGTCATGCAAGTGTCAAATATGGCTGCGGCTTCTGGTTTTTGAGCCAAGTAGGGAAATAAAGACGTTCCAAAAACGTCATCAAAAGCTGGTTTACCTGTTTTGATACTGTAGAGAATATTGCCCCAGGGTTGCCAATGCCAGTCTTCAGAACCGAACATGATAGCCATCGCCTGTAACGAATCTGGAACATCACTGCGGAGATATTCGGCCATTGGTGTGAGCTGAAAACGGCGATTTTCCAGTTCTGTAAATATAGCAATGCTACACAAAGCACGCATTAAGCGATACAATGATTCTGCATCAACTTCTGTAGATTTTGCTAACTCTTCTGCACTTTTAGCACCATCTTTTAGTAAATCAGCAATCCCCAACTTAGCGGCTACATAGATTGATTGCGTTAACCAAAAACCACAAATCATTTGCTTAAGTTGTTCGGCCAAAGGTATTTGACTTGTTGACTGGTAAGTGTCCTGTTGAAATCCCATGATTTGTGAAAGATAAACTCTATAAAATTCACTTCCTTTCTGGATGTGCCTTTTCTTCCTGAGAAGGAGTACCCATCTGGTTAATTAATGCAATCATTTGATACAAACGACCCAAATCACGCTGGTTAAAGTACAACACCAAGCGGGGTAGTTCGGCTGTTTCATCTTGGTTTTCTTGAGGTAAAGCTGGGCTTTTGGCAATTTTTCCTTTTACCAAAATATCGCTAAAGTTAGCATTTAACTTTTCTACCGCAGCATCTGATAAATCTGCTGACAGACGAATCACTAATTGCTCACCTACATAGCGGCTAGAGTGATAAACTTGATAAAAATTGGTAATCGCATTACAAGCTACTGCCAGGTTATCTGTGACTGTGTAAAGGCTAGGGTCTTCGGGACTCACAAGACCTTTCTGCACCAGTTGTTGATCAATATATTCGCTCCAAGACCGCCAGTAATCGCCACCTGGATGATCTATTAAAACTACAGGAACAGGGCCAAATTTACCTGTCTGGCTTAAGGTCATACATTCAAAAGCTTCATCTTGAGTGCCAAAACCTCCAGGAAATAAAGCCACAGCGTCACTTTCTTTGAGGAGAAATAGTTTGCGGGTAAAGAAATATTTAAAATGAATCAGCTTCGGATCACCTTCAATAAATGGGTTCGCTTGCTGCTCAAAGGGTAACTGAATATTTAAGCCAAAGGAATTATCTCGTCCAGCGCCTTCGTGACCCGCCTGCATAATACCGCCGCCACCGCCTGTCATGACCATGAATCCTAACTGACAAACAGCACGAGCAAATTCAAGGGCGATTTGATACTCTGGTGTTTCTGGAGATAGACGCGCTGAACCAAAGATAGTAACTTTGCGAACGTGTCGATAGTCATAAAATAGCTGGAAACCTCGTTCCATATCTGCTAAGGCAGATGACAAGATTTTCCAATCAAGACGTTCAATTTCAGTCTCAGCTAAACGCACTATAGTAGCCAGTGCTTGCTGAATCAGTTGCTGATTTTTTAACGTTGGTAAACGATCAAATAGTTCAGCAATATCCGCCTGGAGAGTCTCTAATGTGTCAAAAGACGCAGATGAGGTCATGAGAACTGTCGCCACAATGGCATTACATTTTACCTGATTTTGGAATGCAGTTTACAACCGCTTCACTCGGTGGTTATTTAAAACTCCATAGTTTTTGACTATTAACATATTAAAGACTATTCATAATCTCTTATAGCGGTTTTGACATGAGTTAAAACAGTGTTAATAGCTCAAAGCCTTACAGCCAGTGGCTTTATCCTCAGCACTTTGCCATAAAATGAAAAAGCACCTGTGGTTAAAAATTCACCAAGGCACTGCTCAAGAATTCAATAGACATACAGCAATCTAATTTAATTCGGTGAATTGACTGCGGTAGTCCAGAAAATGGTAACAGCAAGATGAAATAGATGGCATTGAGTTTTGTCAGCGTATGCTATAGGCAGGCTACGTCAACAAAAATCAAATAGAAGTATATCGCACCAAGTCGTTAGATAAACGCCAAAATGCTGTAAAAGCCACACTACATTTTTAGAACCAAGTATGACTGGGGTCGTGGACATCTAACACTGTTGACCACAAGAAAAAGTTTTTTTGAGACGCGAGTTTTCGCGCCTCGCAAACTTCTTCACAAAGATTTACCTAAATCTTAAGCAAATGGCAGACTCAAAAGGATTGTGCTACCAATTGAGTCTCAAAGATATTTTTCCAAAGTGTTAGCTAATGTAGTTTTAGGCACGGCTCCGACAACCATATCAACCTTTTGCCCATCTTTAAAAATCATTAAAGTAGGGATGCTGCGGATGCCATACTGACTGGCGACATTAGGATTCTCATCAGTATTAACTTTCACAACTTTGATTTGACCTTCATATTGACCGGCAATTTCCTCTACAACAGGAGCTACCATGCGGCAGGGACCGCACCAGGGGGCCCAGAAGTCAACTAAAACTGGTACATCGCTTTCGAGTACTTCTTGCTTAAAACTAGAATCTGTAACTTGTTCGGCTGCTGTCATGCCTAAAAACCTTTGCCAATTATATTTCTGAGTTTGGTGAAAATTCTACCATAGCAAAAACAGCCGCTAAGAAGTCAAAAATGTACATTTGCAACGAAGTTAAAGAAATTATGGACAAACATAAGGAACCGCCCAGACAATAGTCCGGGCGGAGTGTGGTGTGAGGAGTGAACGGAAACATCTGTCTCCGCTATCTCTATTGTAGGCGACATATCGGATTTTTCCAGAGATTGTTTAAGAGTCTGGAAAATTTTTTCAACAAGAATTTGAGTTGGGGACTGGGGATCAGTAAAGAATTTATTTCTTATTAGTGATTCCTACCTCCCTATTCCCCATTTTCTTTATTTACCCATGCCTAATTGTTGGGCTTTTTGGTATACTTTACCTTCTGTTAGTAGGGAAGGAGCGATTACCACTTCAACTTGCTGCATTTCTTTGATGTTTTTGGCTCCTAATGTCCCCATGCTAGTTTTTAAGGCTCCCACCAGGTTATGAGTGCCATCATCCAGTCCGGCAGGACCGATGAGTATTTGCTCTAGGCTGCCAGTTGTACCAACGCTAATGCGAGTCCCACGGGGCAGTAAGGGGCTAGGAGTTGCCATTCCCCAATGATAGCCCCTACCTGGAGCTTCGGCGGCTCTGGCAAAGGGAGAACCGATCATCACACCATCAGCACCGCAGGCGATGCACTTGCAAATGTCGCCACCAGTAATTAAACCACCATCGGCAATAATCGGGATATAGTTACCAGTTTCCTGATAATAATCATCTCTGGCGGCTGCACAATCTGCGATCGCAGTTGCTTGTGGTATGCCCACACCCAAAACGCCACGAGATGTACAAGCCGCACCAGGTCCAATTCCCACTAAGACCGCAGCCGCCCCAGCTTTCAACAAATTTAACGTAACTTCATAGGTAACACAGTTCCCCAACGCCACTGGGATGGGCATAGAACGGCAAAATTCAGCCAAATCGAGGGGAACTATCGACTCTGGCGATAAATGTGCCGTAGAGACTACTGTAGCCTGGACAAAAAACAAATCTGCCCCGGCTTTTGCCACTATTTCACCATATTTACTGGCTGCGGCTGGAGTAGCACTCACCGCCGCAATACCACCTTGTTGTTTAATTTCCTGAATACGTTTTTCAATTAATTCCGGCTTGATGGGTTCGGCATAGAGTTCTTGCATCAAGGACACAAATTCACTTTTACCGACTGAGGCGATTCGTTCTAAAATCGGCTCTGGGTCAGCATAGCGAGTTTGGATACCTTCTAAGTTGATGACTCCTAATGCTCCTAACTGTGACAGTTTTACAGCCATTTTGACATCGACTACGCCATCCATTGCACTGGCAATAATTGGGATTTCTCGCTCAATATTGCCAATAGTCCACTTTGTATCTGCCAGACTCGGATCGAGTGTTCTGCTACCAGGGACTAGAGCAATTTCATCAATTCCATAAGCTCTACGAGCTGTTTTTCCCCGCCCAAGTTGAATTTCCACGCTTTAACTTTTTTCAAATCTGTTTAAGCTAGGGTATCAAATTGTGAGGGGATTTGGAGCGTTTTTTTTGGACAGCAACCACTAATTTTTAGAGGATAAGAGTTTGGAGCAAATTGTGAACTTGCATGATGAGGACGGACAAGACTTGTACTGAGCAGTTCGGCAAGCTCACTGTAACACTTGTCGTAAAGCCTACGGCATAGCTGCGCTTACCGCGTAGCGTCTCGTATAGAAGTATGCCCATCCCACAAGATATTCAGTCAAAATTATGTTTTGTAGGGTGTGTTGTCGCGTAGCGCAACGCACCATCTTCAATTCTCCGTGCGTTAGGACTAGCGTCCATAATGCACCCTACAAGGTTCGTTCACTGTTAACTGAATTAACCTATTTCTTTGTTGCTTTGGTTGGGGGTTGGTTTTGGGTTATGAACTAAGGAAAGATTGTTGTTTGTGTCAGTTGTTATTGGGTGATTACTACGGACTAATTGGCTAATTTGACCGATTAATTCGCCTAATTTACCTTCATCAAGTAACGTATTAATTAAGGAAAGCCCACTGGTAGATAGCATGAGTTTGTTAATATCTTGAGCGCCATTACTGCCATTTGCACCAGGGAATGAGTAAATCCGGGTATCTCCTAAAACTCCCGGTTGTGGGGCTAGGGCTGTGAGGATTTCTGGGAGTTTAGCAGCTAATTCTGGCCAAATTGTAGTCAGCATTTGGGCTGTAAGGTTGGCGCTACTGATTGTATTTTCGGCGGCGATTTTGACTTTTAGGGCTTCTGCTTCTGCTAAAACTTTATCGCGGTTAGCGGATGCGATGATCCGAATGGCCTCTGCTTCTAATTCTGCGGCTTCTTGGGCGATTTCAGCTTGACGGCGACGGCGGAAGGCATCGATTTCGACAACGTTGCGATCGCTTATACTGCGTTGTTGGGCTTCTCTTTCGGCTGCAATTGTCGATAACCGCTTGTTACGTTCGGCTTTTTCAATTTCCCCGGCTGTATTCACAGCTTCTTCGGCTGTGGCTTGTGCTGCTTGGGCGAGGAAGCTTTCACGTCTTTTCGCAGAAATAGCAATCTCTAAATCTTCTTGAGCAATTCGTGCTAGTTTTTCTGACTCGACTATCTCCACTTGAGCTTTGAGTCTACCAGCATCTACCTTCTGTTTACGGGAAATTTCGGCAATTTCTGCTTCCTGCTTTTGCAGTGATTGTGACACCTTTAAATGTTTATTGCGTTCGTCTAGAGCAATATCGGCTTCAATTTGGCTTTGTTGCAAAGATAATTTTCGGCGAATTTCTTCTTCTTCAACTGATCTTTCTTGCAAAATTCTACTGCGTTGAATCGCTGCGGCTTCTTTATCTTTTGCTTCTTGGATTTCCCGTTCTCGCTGTGCCTTGAGTGCCTCTACTTGAAACTTTTGCTCTAATTTAGCACTTTCTTGTTCTTGGGCAATTTGTAGCGATCGCTTTTGAGCATCTAGTTCTTTTTGCTCAATTGCTACTTGACTTGTTAATTCAACTTCTCGTTTTTGTTGAATTGAACGCTGAATAATTTCTGTTCTTAAACGCACACCTTGAGCATCAAAGAAACTATCAGGATCGTATGTAACACTTTCTAAAATTTCCGAGATGGCAATATTATTGAGAGTTAACCCCACTTTTTTCAAATCTGAACCCATTAAATTCAAAACTTCTTGAGCAAAACCCAATTTATCAGAATCAATTTCGGCTATTTCTTTGGTTTTAGCTGCGGCTCTAATAGCATCATCTGCCCGTTTGTCTAAGGCGTTTTTAATGTCATCAGAAGTAATTATTGTACCACTTTGAGATAATTTTGCTGCTGCTGTCAAAACATCTTCTTCTGAGGGATTAATACACACATAAAATGTGACTCTAATATCTGCTCTTAGATAATCTTTAGTCCGCACTGCCATTTTCCCAGTGCGTTCTACATCAATAGAAATTTCTCGCAAAGGTACACGGGTGAGTTGATGAAATCCCGGTAATACAATACAACCACCATAAAGAATTACCGATTTCTTTTTGGTAAACAAACCCCCAGTTCTGACAAAAGCCTCGTTATTGGGTGTGACTACATAAATTCTGGTGTAAGCATATAAGCTTGCTAAAAGCAAGAAAACTAAAGCAACAATAATTCCTGGTAAGACTAAGCCATTATTGATTTGAGCGATAGTAGGCTGAAATGTGACTGGTGAAATACTTTGAGCGAGTGTTCTAGTTTGCTGCTGTTTTGGTTGTAACTGAATTGTGGGAATTTCCGATACAGGAATAGTTGGTAAAGACTGGATAAAAGTTAACCAAAATAACATGATTTTACACCCTAATTATTTAAGTTTTATTTTTCTGGCTGGAGTTAGCTAACCAAAGTTGTTCATCTGTGCTATCTTTGGCAATTACCAGATAATTTTGCGGTTGATTTTCAATGACAATCACTTCCTCACCACGTTGTGGTGCAATGGTTGCCCATTCTGGTAAAGCGGCACTAATTGTAAGAAAATTACGTTTTGGATCTAATACATCTACTTGTCCAATTTTACCTTCAGTTTCACTAGGAATATAAAAAGAACTCACAGTACCAATACAACCAATCAAGCGATCGCTACTGGCATCTTCTCCAAAATCTGCAAAAAGTTTACCAATTATTTCTGCGATAAATCTTCCCACTAATAAACTGAGAATTAACGAGACTAATAATACAATAATTCTAACCAATGCACTGAAACCACCATTAATTATTCCACTCCCTAAAGTATTTAATATCAGTCCAAAAACGCCCCACAAACTCAAATCTGCTGCTAGTAATAAGATGAGCGGAGCCTTACCAATACCTAGCCATCCCAATGCTTGAACAAAGCTGAAATTTGCATCGGTATCCGCATCAAATTCGGCATCTGCATCTGCATCTTCCCCACCGGAGATAATCACAAACAGAAACAGCACTACTCCCATTCCCAGGAATATCCAATAAGGCAAGTTGGCGGGACTAAACAGCATAAAAGTTTGTTCCTGCTATGTATTTAGCAGTGGTGCTACACTAAATTATTATGGTTATCAAAATTACACCTGTCCAGGCAACATTGTACATTTGATAACTCGGAGTTAATTTTTATTTGAATACAAGAAAATATTTATTTATATTTTTTAGGATTTCTACTTAAAAGTTAAGTTGTTTGTAAACCGAATTTATTCGGTGGTGATACAATAAAATGGTTCGCTAACGCGAGTTAAAATTCCGTGGTGAACAGCTTATGGGCAGGGCGTTGTCCATTGGGCGAGGAACCCTATAAGACGCGCTACGCCTGCAATTACTGTTTAAACCCAGAATCTCCCGTCATTTATGCGGGGGAGTGTGTCAAAATTCTTTCAGATTCGACATTGAAGCCTTGATCCAATCTGAGACCTTAGAACTACTCGAATGGCATCGCCTTTGCCAGCATCTTTCCACATTTGCGGCAACTAAGCTAGGGGCGATCGCATCACTTAATCTGAACATCCCTGCATCTCAAGCAGCAAGTCAGCAGTTGTTAGCACAAACTAAAGAAGTCTACCAACTGGAAACTCGGACAACAACAGGACTATCTTTTGAAGGGATTCAAGATATTGGTGATTCCTTAGAACGCGCTGAACTTAGCGGTATTTTAGCAGGGGATGAACTGCTGGCGATCGCTACAACTTTGGCCGGGACAAGAAATTTACGCCGTGTCATTGATAACCAAGAAGATTTGCCCACATTAGCGGATTTAGTCGCCGATTTGCGGACTTATCCCGAACTAGAGCAAGAAATACACCGATGTATTGATGAACGAGGCCAAGTAACCGACCGTGCGAGTCTGAAACTGGGAGAAATTCGCACAGATTTACGTAAAATACGCAGTCAAATTACCAAGAAACTGCAAAATATTTTACAAGCAAAATCTGGAGCGGTTCAAGAACAGATCATTACGCAACGGGGCGATCGCTATGTCATCCCGGTGAAATTACCCCAAAAAGATGCCATTCCCGGCATTGTCCATGATACTTCCACCAGTGGTGCGACTCTTTACGTAGAGCCTAATTCGATTGTGCCTTTGGGAAACCAATTGCGGCAGACAATTAGAAGAGAGCAAACAGAAGAAGAAGCGATTCGCCGCACTCTTACACAAAAAGTAGCAGAAGTCAAGCCAGATTTAGAACGGTTGTTAGCAATTGTGACGACGTTGGATTTAGCCACCGCCAGAGCGAGGTATAGTTTCTGGTTAGGAGCAAATCCCCCCAGATTTATCAACCGTGAAGACAATGAAATCATTACCCTGCGCCAATTACGGCATCCTCTGCTAGTGTGGCAACAGCAACACGAACAGGGTCAAGCTGTGGTTCCTGTGGATTTGCTGATTAGTCCCCATCTGCGGGTAGTAACGATTACCGGACCGAATACCGGGGGTAAAACAGTCACTTTAAAAACCCTCGCTTTAGCAGCATTAATGGCCAAGGTAGGGTTATTTGTTTCCGCCCGTGAACCTGTAGAAATACCTTGGTTTGAGCAGGTATTAGCTGATATTGGTGATGAACAATCCTTACAGCAAAGTTTATCGACATTTTCTGGACATATTCGCCGAATTAGTCGAATTTTGAATGCGTTGGATAACGAAGAACAGCCAGAAAATGCTACCCCATCTCCTGCTTGTACAGACGCGATGAATCGCGTCTCTAGCAACGCACTCGTCCTCCTGGATGAAGTCGGGGCGGGAACTGATCCAGTAGAAGGTAGTGCTTTAGCGATCGCCTTGTTGCAATATCTCGCCAATCATGCCCAGCTAACCATTGCCACAACTCACTTTGGTGAATTGAAAGCGCTGAAATATGAAGATGAGCGATTTGAAAATGCTTCTGTAGAATTTGATGAAAGTACCCTTTCGCCTACCTATCGTTTATTGTGGGGCATTCCTGGACGTTCCAACGCCTTGACAATTGCCCGGCGTTTGGGTTTAAAACCAGAAGTGGTGACACAGGCTAAAACTCAGGTAGGAGGGGCTACAGACGAAGTTAACCAGGTGATTGCTGGGTTAGAAGCACAACGCCGCCGCCAAGAAACTAAAGCGGCGGAAGCTCAAAGTTTGTTGCAGCAAGCGGAACGTTTATACAAAGAAGTTTCGGCAAAATCTGATGCTTTGCAGGAACGGGAAAAAGCTTTGCGGGCTGATCAGGAAGTAGCAGTACAGCAAGCGATCGCTCAAGCTAAAGGTGAAATTGCCCAAGTGATTCGCCGTTTGCAAAAAGGCACACCAAAAGCCCAAGATGCCCAACAAGCCACTGATGCGTTAAATCAAATTTCCCAAAAATATCAGCCAAAGGTAGCACCAAAGCCCAAAGTCGGGTTTATGCCCAAAGTAGGCGATCGCGTCCGGCTTTCCCAGTTTGGGCAAACAGCAGACGTTTTAACCGCCCCCGATGCTGATGGTGAATTTAGCGTCCGTTTTGGCATCATGAAAATGACCGTAAAGCTGGAAGACATCGAATCTTTGGATGGTCAGAAACCTGAACCAGTTGTTAAACAAAAGCCAGCCCCAGCCCCAATTACTCAACCCGAACAAAGCGCCCCTGTGATTCGCACCTCTCGAAATACAGTGGATTTGCGTGGGAAACGGGTAGCTGATTCGGAGATTATTTTAGACAAAGCAATCTCGGAAGCCACAGGCCCCTTATGGATTATTCACGGACATGGAACCGGGAAGTTGCGCCAAGGAGTTCACGCCTTTTTGCACCAACACCCCAGAGTTAGCCACCATGAACCCGCAGAACAGGCAGATGGTGGCAGTGGTGTCACTATTGCCAATATTAAATAAAGTGGCAATAAATATCACAATCACAGATTACTAGATTGTTAATGTCTATTTATAGCAACCGTCATATCGGTTAGAACAGTGTTGATGGCTCAAAAGCTGAATGCAAATGGGTTTATACTCAGCACTTAGCACTCAGCAATCAGCACTTTGCTATACTAATTACCTGAGTATTTAAAGTAATTAACAATTAGATATTAACTAAATTTAGTAATGTTTATTTATACATTTCTACTGAAATCATAGTTTTCTGGGGGAAGAGATTAATCACTTTTATCAAGTAAATTTCTTGAAAATAAATTTTCATCTAGTAGAGTAAGACAAAGACTATTGCTGTTTACCAAAATGAGCAAAGCTTGCGGCAGCTTCTAGCTAATAGCGATGGGAACCCAACCTTGATATTTCAGAGTCTGGTTTCAAAATGGGTAACAGCAACAGCCCCTACAGCCTGATCACCTATGCTAAAAGTTATGCACTCGGCCGCCGATTCAGCCACACCAAATCCCCAGTGGGCGGATTTAATTAAGCTTCCAGCCCCAAACACAGTGGAATGGGACAACATCAAAACCCAATTAGACTTGGTGCTGTTGGCGCTAGAAACTTTCACTGGTATTGGTTCCGAGGCCATGCTGTCTGCGGCAATTAATCTGAATTTAGAGTCAAGAGTGCCAGACCGGGTAGCTTTATGGCGCTTGCGTCAGTCTAATCCTTTGCGTAAAGGTCAAGGTGGGCGAAAAAAGCTAGATGTGGAAGAAGCGCGATCGCTTGTTCTCATTACCTGCTACCTCGCCAAACAGCACCAGGAATTGATTCGCCGTGCTGTTGGTCTACTCGAACAAATGGCGGAAAAGAAGCGGGAACCTCATCAGGTTGCCTTACTTGGAGATTACATCGATGCTTTTTGCAATACTTACCAAGAACGGATGGAAGACGACGACCAAATAACCACGGATCTACTTACCCACTTGGCCCTAAAGCTGCTTGTAGATTTATTGTTTTACAGTGCGCCTGGTGGACATCGCCGTTTCTGGCTAGCACTCATAGACAGTTCTGCAAAATTTTAGATAATCGTCTCCCTCGCCGTTTCTGCCATGCCATCATTAAATTCTGTCATTCGACGTTACACACCACCAACTTGTACCTTAGAAATATTGGCGCAAAGTTCACCTTTATCCCAGTGGATGGGAAAAACGGTGATCAAACAGTTAACCTTTGAACTCCACTTTGACGACCCCCAATTACCAGACGAAAGTAAAATTCCCATTCGGGGTGATAGAGATCAACTAGAAATGTTGTGTGATGTTGTCACCAGCTATGTACAAGAATTTCTTCAACAACCCCCAGATAACTTTTGGCTCAGTCTTTGTGAACCCCAAGATTCTAGTAAAGTATCTGATAATTCCGAGTTCACAGATTTTCAGCCATCTTTACAACCAACCATTAAAAATCTTAAATCCTTTACAGCGCAAACAGAGAACAAAATCTACTTAGAAACAGGCAGTTATTTAACTCACAATCTGTTTCTTGGCTCCCTCGCTAACGAAATCTCTGGTTCTGTAATTCAACTCAGTCTTTTGCAACTATTCGATTTAGCAACCGCTTTAGACGAATATTCTGCTGATGTCATGGCTTTACCAAATCTCCATAACAATAATAAAGTTCTACGATTACCTGCTTGGTCTCCTATTGCCGCAGTCATGGTTTTAGGTATAGGTTTATTACCAATAACTTTGCAGTTTGCCAACAATAACAGGCAAAATCAACCACAAATAGCGGCAACATCAGACTCAGAAGCGGCGAACACTGCCCTAGAACCCTCAGCGTCTCTCGATGTTCCCCCATCGCCACGGGGATTTACACCCCCAGATAATTTGACATCGTTACCGCTTCCAGGTGCAGACTCTCAATTTCCTACCGCTAGTTTCCCTCAACAGCCCTCGACAGCACCTAATTCGAGTCTCTTTACAAATTCCGCCTCATCCTTACCATCTCAAGAAGATCCACTATCTATATTTGAGACCAAAATCCCCAACATAGACAGCAATTCACGCAGTATAGCCTCTACAAGAATTCCCGAACAGCAACTTACTATTCAGCCCAATAGCCAGACAGACCTCACAGGCTCAATTCCTCAGAGTGAAACTGCGATCCCCCAAAGGCGGACTTTACCACCCAGCCTATCTGCTAACCCAGACACATCACTCAGTAGCTCATCAGTTCCCTTGTCTGTGTCCACGAATCCCAATCAAAATAGGAGGCAGACTTCTTCTTCATCTGACCCACGCATCCAGATACAGCAAATAGAAGAAGCAATGAAGTCTTCTGTAAATGTCGCAACTGAGGCAGATCAGAATGCCTTAGTTAGTAGATTAAGTAATGAACGCGTCAAGCCGCAATCAGAAGAATTTACCTCTGCTCCGACTTTGTTTGACACACCTCAAGTAGCAGAAGCTAGAGAAATTTTTACAAAACGCTGGCAGCCCCCGACTGGATTCACACAAACATTAGAATATAGTTTAATGGTGGGTATTGATGGTAAAATTGAAAGAATATATCCTCTAAATCAGGCAGCAAGAACATTTGTTGAAAATGTGGGAATGCCTGAAATTGGTCAACCCTTTGTTTCTGCCAATAAATATGGGCAAAATATCAGAATTCGAGTTGTTCTCGGTCCTGATGGTAGGGTTCAAACATTCCCTGAAAGTGAATAGAATCCCCAATTTGTAGTGGACTGACAAGCCTAAAATAGTGCATTAAACGTAGGTTGGGTTAAGCGCAGCGCAACCAAACGCTGCCAATATAGGAAAGTCCTGAGTAAAAACCAAGTAGGGGCGGGTTTACAGATATGCTCAATTACTAATAATAATTTTAATAAGCCCGCCCTTACATCAAGGCTTTCAGCAATCAAAAATCTCCTAACCTCCTTGGCGGTTGCTATAAATAGACCACACTGTAGGGGCGCAAGGACTTGCGCCCCTACAGTGTGGTTCAAATATATAAAAACTGGCACTCAGCACTTTTTTATATCAGGTAGGGATTTCTATCTCCACCTGATACAAGATAGCCTATGAAAGGTTTTCTAATTACGAATTATTAATGGGGTTTTTGGTTTTTTAACTTTTGTTTTTTACGTCGCCGTTCAGCAGCATATACAGCCTGTTCAACTGGATAGCCTGCAATAGGTATAGCCTGATATTTACGTTCTTCTTCTAACTTTTTCAGTTCGGTGTAATCAACCCAATGGATGCAATCGACTGGACAAGTATCAATTGCTTCTTGGATGATATCCTCCCCGTCACCATCTTGGCGAATCACACGCGATCGCCCATAATCTGGTTCAATGTAGAAGGTGTTACGTGCCACATGAGCGCAGTGTAAGCAGCCAATACAGGTGATTTCGTCAACGTAAACACCCTTCTGACGCTCAATACCACCCAATTCCGGCTCTAAACCAGAGCGTTCTGGGTCATCTCGTAAGAAGCCACCTAACTCTGGTTCCAAACCGTTCTGGTTGTCTTCTGGTTCTGACTGCGAGGGCAAAAAATCAGCCATTACGCACTCCAGCGTTGTACTACTAAGCGAATTGAGCCATCTTGATTTTTTTCTTGTTCAGTCACTTGAAAGCCTGCGCGAGCAGTTTCTTTCACAACGGACTGATAAGCATAGCGTTGAGTTACTTGGCGTAAGAAGCCATCGACAGACAAGCCTTGTTGCCAATATTGCAAGTCAGCCACCAACTCATATTCTTTGCCATTCCATCTAAAACCGATGTCATAGCCGTTTTCCTGCTCAATCGTGACTTCCGCAGGATGAGTTTGACCGCGATAGCCACGGACTTCGCGTGGGCCTGGTCTCCAGTCTATGCCCAATTCTGTTAGAGCATCTTTCAAAGAATCAAGGTTACGGATTTGAGTTTTAATTTGGCTAAAGTGTGACATGGCAGTTGTGAATAAATGACACGAAACTTTTAAGAAAATTTACCAATCGCTGTATGTGGCTTGGGTAGTGGCTACAGCTGATTGTTGCACCTGTGCGGCGAAGAATTCTGAGGTTGGCTGATGACTAAGTACTTGTCCCAGTTGTGCTTCTATTGCTGCTGTAACCTCAGCGCAAGAATTGCCCACAATACCAGTGACTGTTTCTTGTACTCGACCGTCTGGATAGATGATGAACTCTAATGTCTCCATGCTTTTAGCCAACCTTGATAGTACGTTTGAACTTTACTGCCTAAGCAGCAGGCTAAAAATATAGCCATCGGAACATTGTTACTTAGATACAAACTTGCCATTTGTGAACAAATGTTCCATCTCTCAAAATATATATCTCAGAATCTTTACAAATTTTATTAATATTATAAGCACATACTTCAGTTATTAGTTAGTTTCGCTTAACATACTAAATTAGTCAAGCTCACAATTACGCTGCCAAAATCAGCGACAAAAGTCCTCAAAGCAAGCATTAGCAGTAGTTTAGCCAGTTATCCCCTTCATAAAAGTATACAATTTATTGAAAAATTTTATCATTACCATTGAATATACACTATTCTTGCCATAGATAGATTCAATCAGGGTTGTTTAACCCACTCGGATTATTTCATATATGCGCTACGAGATGCGATCGCCCCACTGATTTTTTTACAAAATAGCTAAATAGACTGCAACCACCCTAAAAAATATTTGGTACTGGCGAAATATTTTTGTATTCCTGCTGCACCCAATATTTGCTTAATCTCTTTTGTCCCAAAGTCTTTAGAGTTTCCAGTCAACAGAACTTTCTGATCATCTGAAGAGGTTTTAGCGTGATTAAGAATAGAATGTAAAATTAAGTTATCTGTGGGATCAGGAATAAATTTTTGATTAAGGCTGTCTATAAATATTGATGGTTCTAGATTTATTAAATCCACATTATTTGCAGCCCACTTCAAAACTTCAAAAAGGCGATTTTCAATATCATCCGTCATCGCTTCGTTATTAAGTTTGGCAATTTGAAAAGAACGCAAAATTTCAGCAGAATATTTTGATTTAATATTTCCTTTTAGTTCGTTCCTTTCTTTTTCTAACTTTTCTGTAAAATCATGTCTCCTTCTGCGTTCATCTGCTAAAACAGAAAGAGACTCCATATAACAAATTGCAGGAGTCAAAATTGTAATATTTGAGATTTCCTCCAACTGTTGAGGATAAATCAAAATTTCAGCATTTTGATCCTGATTTTTAGCAAAGCTAATAAAAAAATTAGTTTCAATATAAAGTGTAGTCACTAGATTGTATACTCCCAATTATGCCGCATCTGCCAGCTTTTCCACAAAACCTATTTGCTCTAACTCTTGTGATTTAGGAGGATTATCTGTTTTCCAGTTGTACGCTAAATCTCTTAACCAACTCTCAACTAATGTTTCTAGATAAAATTCAGAAATTCTCTTGGTTGCAAATTCGGAATCGTATTCAGTCATCACTTCATGAGTCGGGAAGGTGTAGACAGTTGCTAGATTATTACCATCCCATTGAAAAATATTAATGTATTCAGGAGTAGCGGTCATCCCATAAGGAAGTATGAGATGATTATGTTCATACTCAAATTTGAGGATTTCTTCTACTTTTCCTTTAATATCTTCCTCAATATCTCTGGCTCTAATTTTTGATACTAAAAGCTTTTGTCCGTTTTTATCCCAAGCTGTAATATCAGATACTTCTATTGTTGGGCTACTTAGTTTTTCAACATCCATTTTTTTAGTCCTCGTGACATTGATTATTGCAACACCTTTATTGTAAAGGATGAGCGAATAAATCAGTCAGAATAGAAGAGTTAAACCTTGTCCATCATGAAAGGTGGAGTTTTTGTCATTGCGACGTAAGGAAGCAATCTCACCATCTTGACTAAAAACTACAGTTCTCAAAGTAGACAAGGTTTAGTACAAGAAAATCAAACAAAACTTTTGGAGGCTTGGGATGGGTATTTTGGCAGTTAGGGCGGAAGAAAGAGTTAAGAATGTATCCTTTACTGAAGAAAGCATCAGTGTTGATTTAATGGATGGACGCACAATTACAGTACCATTGGTGTGGTATCCCAAGCTGCTTAATGCTACTCCTGAACAGCGATTAAAATGGGAAACCTGCGGGGGTGGTTACGGTATTCATTGGGAAGAAATTGACGAAGACCTCAGCACTGAAGGTATGTTACGTGGCGCACCTGCACCAAGGGCTGTAAATCAACTACAATCTAATAAATAGTGTTCAAGTGGATCGTAACTATGAGCGTCGTTATTCCTAATGAAATATTAACCACAACTCGCATGAATGAAGAGGAAATGAAGCGAGAAATTGCGGTGATGCTCTTTCAGAAAGACAAGTTAACTCTTGCACAAGCAAGTCGATTTGCTGGTATGAATCGTATAGCTTTTCAGCATTTACTCGCAAGTCGTGAAATCCCAGTGCATTATGGGGTTGAGGATTTTGAACAAGATATCAAGAATTTGCGCGAAATGGGTAGACTGTTATCATTATTAGCGATACTTCACTTATCAAAATAATTTATATTCATGATAATAACGCGGGGTGCATCCCAGTTTTTATTTCGCAACAACATAATAATTGTCATTGCGAGGAGGAACGACGAAGCAATCGCAACATCTCCGACTAACAACAAACCTATGCGATTGCTTCATTCCACTTCGTTCCATTCGCAATGACATACATTGAAATTTTTACGCCGACTTAACTGAATAATCTTTTTGCACCTAAACCAACAAATAGATTTTTACCTCTCGCTAAACGAATTCGTAAAGGGTCATAGACAATTTTCCAGCCATCTTTGACGAGTGCATTTTTTACGGTGCTGTGATAGATGTCTCTAGCTGGCATAATTAAAAATCAGATTTTCAAATCTGAGCAACCTACTCATATTTTGTATTTTCTGTCAAGTCGTAAGTCCCATAACAATTGTAATCTAAACATCACCTTCTTTATAGCCAAGCTCAAATCTGCAAAATATTCTGGTAAAAAAATTATTAGTCAGCTAACGAAGCAAGGATAATGGAGCATAATTAACCTTTATAGCTGTTAACACAACGCCACAAATTTACTATGAATACACAACCAACAAACCAACCTATCCGCGTCGGAGTCCTGGGTTTCGGTGGACTGGGACAAGCCGCCGCTAAACTCCTCTCCAGCAAACGGGAAATGATCTTAGTCGCAGCCGCAGACCAAAAAGGCTACGCTTACTCTAGCGAAGGTTTAAATACTCAAGAATGCATTAAAACCTACCAAAGTCAAGGTTCTGTCGGTTATTTAGAACCAGTTGGCAGATTAAGCAATAACAGCATTCAAGATTTAATCGCTACCACTCAGCCTGTAGATGGGTATTTCCTCGCTTTACCCAACCTCCCGAATGACTTTATTCCCTCCGTCGCCCAAGAATTTATCAAATCGGGTTGGCGGGGTGTGCTAGTAGATGCGATTAAACGCACCAGTGCAGTAGAACAACTTTTGGCGATGAAAAACGAACTGCAAGCCGCCGGAATTACCTATATGTCTGGATGTGGTGCGACACCAGGACTATTAACCGCCGCCGCCGCTTTAGCCGCCCAAAGCTACGCCGAAATTCATAAAGTAGAAATTACCTTTGGTGTCGGTATTGCCAATTGGGAAGCTTACCGCGCCACAGTTCGGGAAGACATTGGACATATGCCTGGTTATAGTGTAGAAACTGCGAGGGCGATGACTGATGCTGAAGTTGAAGCCTTATTAGATAAAACCAATGGCGTGCTGACTTTAGAGAATATGGAACACGCTGATGATGTGATGTTAGAATTTGCGGGAATTTGTTCACGCGATCGCGTTACAGTTGGTGGAGTCGTCGATACTCGCAATGCCAAAAAACCCCTCAGCACCAATGTTAAAGTCACCGGACGCACCTTTGAAGGTAAAATTTCCACCCATACCTTTACATTAGGAGATGAAACCAGTATGGCAGCCAATGTTTGCGGTCCTGCCTTTGGCTATCTCAAAGCTGGTAGACAATTACACCAACGCGGTATTTATGGCATTTTCACTGCTGCGGAAATTATGCCCCAATTTGTGAAATAAGCCACTATTAAAACCCAAAATTAGATTTCAATGTAGGTTGGGTTGACGGCAGGAAACCCAACATTTTCGTTGCTTTGTTGGGTTGCGCTGTGCTTAACCCAACCTACTTCTCTTCCGTGTAGCAGTATTAGCGGTTAGCCTCTAGCTCCGCCTGAATTTCCTCTTCTAGTAAAAAAGAGGGTGTTTGCATAATAAATGGCAGTTCTGCCCCTACAAGACCCCTCTGAATGCGTTCTGAAGTCTCGCTAAAAACCACAAATAGAGGATAGACAGTATTCGCCCCATCACTCAAAATATGCCTGTGACGTAGAGGCATTAACCATTCATAATCTTTATCTAGCAAAACTTGCGTTTTTCGCCAACGCCCTAATAAATCAGAAAAGTCTTCATGGGGACGATGAATAAAAAGTAATATTTCCACTCCTGTTTTGATTTTCCACTCTGGGTCACACATAATAATTGCTATGTCACAGGGTAAGCAAGTTGTGTGTGCATCTGTTGTAGCAGTGCCACGGAAGCGAACAATCGGTAAAGGTATAGTAATAATACTGTCATCTGGACGACGCAAACTGGGAATCATTTCTAAGTATGGTCGGTGTTGCTTGAGTAAAGCGATCGCAGCTAAATTATTGCTATACTCTGCCAAACTGGCTTCATAGTGAGATTTTTTGACAGGCATAATTAATTTACTAATTCGTAATTCCTAGTTTGTAATTCGTAATTAAAATAATTATTTTGGGCTTTTCAGCAAAATCCCAAATTATGTAGAGTTAGGAATAAACAGTTTTGACCCCTAACTCTTTTTCCATGAATTCTAATCACTTAACCCAAAGTTTCAAACACTTTAAACATCGGCAAATACATCGCCAACAAAATTGTCCCCACCATACCCCCTAAAACCACAATCATCAATGGTTCCAAAACACTCGTGAGTGCTTTAACGGCCTGTTCTACTTCATCTTCATAGAAATCAGCAACTTTCATCAACATGGCATCTAATTCACCAGTTTCTTCACCAATACTAATCATCTGAATAGCCATAGCCGGAAAAACTTGATCTTGTTGCAAAGCCAAGCTAATCATTCCTCCTTGCTGAATATCTACACGGGCTGCATCGATAGCATTCGCAACCACTTGGTTTCCTGATGTATCCCGAACGATTTCCAAACAAGTGAGAATTGGCACACCAGAACGAGTCAGAGCGCCAAAAGTTCTACTAAAGCGTGCAACTGATGATTTTTGAATCAAATCACCAAACAAAGGCATTTTCAGAGAAAGGCGGTCAATCGTTATCCGACCAACAGGTGTTTTGTAGTATTGCTTATAAGCAATACTAAATCCAATCAAAGCACCAACAACAACTAAAGACCACCAACTTCTCAAAATTTCACTACACGTCATCAAAAATTGGGTAAGGGCTGGTAATTCTGTTCCCAAATCTGTAAAAATATTGGCAAAAATGGGAATCAGAAAAACAGTCATCCCCACAAAGATAGCGGTTGCTAAAAAACCCACAACCACTGGATAAGACAATGCTGATTTAATTTGGTTTTGTAATCTAGCAACATCCTCTAACAACTTAGCCAAACGATTCAGCACTTCATCCAAAACACCGCCCACTTCACCGGCTTGAACCATACTGACATATAGACCATCAAAGCAGGCGGGATGTTTACGCATAGAATCGGAAAGATTCATCCCACTTTGCACATCATTACTGATGTCAATGAGTGCTAGTTTTAATTTAGGATTGCTACATTGTTCAGACAACACCCCTAAACTTCTAACAATTGCGACACCTGCATTCACCAAAGCCGCAAATTGACGGGAAAATACCGCTTTATCTTTAACCGTCACCTTAGTCATTGCCAATGTAATTTTATTCAAATCAAAACTGGCAAGACTCTGATGCGGCTTTAAGTCCTGGACAACAAAACCCTGGTCTCTAAGGTTAGTGCGGGCTTGTGACAAGGATTCGGCAACGACTTTTTCCTTTCGGGATTTTCCTTGAGAATCCCGAATACGGGCTACATAAGTTGGCATGGCTGAAGTAATTTCAAATTAGATAATTGAAAGTGGAGAAATTTAACGCGCTCTGGTAGCACCAGCACCAGGTCTTGCACCTGCTGGTGGCGCAGAAGTACCGATGAGACGTTGAACTTCGTCTGGCTTGGAAGTTTTAGACATTGCTGCTTCAAAAGAAATAGTTCCAGCTTTGTATAAATCAGCTAAAACCTTTTCCAAAGTTTGCATTCCCAATTTACCACCAGTCTGAATAGTTGAGTAAATTTGTGCGGTTTTTCCTTCTCTAATTAAGTTAGAAATAGCAGGAGTAACAATGAGAATTTCTTGCGCCATTACCCGGCCAAATTCACCTGGTTTAGGATTTTTCTTTTCTACCAAAGTTTGGCTAAATATGGCGACTAAAGAGTTAGATAACTGCACCCGCACTTGAGTTTGCTTTTCATGAGGAAACACATCAATAATCCGGTCAACAGTCTGTGCTGCCGAACTGGTGTGCAAAGTCCCAAATACCAAGTGTCCTGTTTCCGCCGCCGAAATAGCCAAAGAAATCGTTTCCAAGTCCCGCATTTCCCCAACCAAAATAATATCTGGATCTTCCCGTAAAGCGGCTCTCAAAGCATTAGAAAAACTCTTGGTATCTTCGTTTAGTTGTCTTTGGTGGACGAGGCTTTTAATTGGTTCATAAACAAATTCAATCGGATCTTCTACAGTCAGAATATGCTCTGCTTTAGTGCGGTTAATTAAATCAATCATTGCCGCTAAGGTCGTTGTCTTCCCGGAACCTGTGGGGCCTGTCACCAGAATTAATCCTCTGGGTTTATCTGACATTTCCCGCACCACATCTGGCAGACCTAACTTTTCAAAGTTAGGAATTTTGGAACTCAAAGCCCGTAAACAAGCCGCATAAGCACCACGTTCTTTATAAACGTTGACCCGGAAACGAGCTAAACCTTTCACACCATAGGAACAGTCCAACTCCCACGTTTGTTCTAAGGTTTTACGCTGGGTGTTATTGAGCATACTAAAAATCAGCCTTTGGCACTGGTCTGCACTCAATATTTCGTCACCTATGGGGGTCAATTTGCCACTGATGCGAAAGTAAGGAGGCAAACCTGCGGATAAATGCATATCCGAGCCACCCATTTCAATCATCTGTTCCATCAAGTCTTCAATCATCATTTCCATAGTTATAGTTCCTTGTTTTTACTTATTTCATTCCAGTTCCATCGTCAAAAGCCATTACTCATAGCCAATAACCAATGACTAATACTTAATCTTGAAACCGAGGTGTCATACAGTATGGACAATCTAGCCATTCGGGTTGTAATAGAGCATGACAAGTGCGACAAGTTAGACCACTCTTGCGTTTGGACTTTAACTCTGCTTCCAACCCTGTATCTGTAAAGGTGACTCGTTCTACTTCTTCAAGGGTGCTGACACCTTGGCGGACTAAATCTAGACTATAAGCGAGCAAGGTTTTCATGCCCTCTTCAACTGCCACTTCCTTAATGCGGTCTGTGGGTGCTTCTTCGTTAATCAGAGTTTGCAGGTTTTCCGTGACTCGCATCACTTCATAAACACCACAACGTCCTTTGTAGCCTAAGCCATTACACTTTGGACAAACTTGCTGATTCTTGGCTTTTGCTGTCGTAATCTCTTCTAATGTTAAAGTGTTAGCTTTGTAAAAAGTTATAGCTACATCTTGAGAAGCTGTTAGGCCATAGCGAGCTAGTTCCTCAGTTGTGGGAGTATAGGGAATACGACATTCCGAACATACACGCCGCACCAAACGTTGAGCCAAAACACCAATTAGGGAACTAGAAACCATAAAAGGCTCAATACCCATTTCTCCCAGACGAGCGATCGCACCAGGAGCATCATTAGTGTGTAAAGTAGTTAAGACTAAGTGACCAGTTAAAGCAGCCTCAATAGCAGTTTTTGCTGTTTCTTTGTCTCGTGTTTCACCCACTAGTAATACATCTGGGTCTTGCCGCAAAAACGCCCGCAAAGCCGTAGCAAAATCTAAGCCTTTTTCCCGAATTACTTGTACTTGAGTAATCCCTGGCAAGCTGTACTCAATGGGATCTTCTACTGTACTAATGTTGATACCCGGCGAATTCTTCTCTGCTAATGCCGAATACAACGATGTAGTTTTACCAGAACCAGTCGGTCCAGTTACCAAAATCAACCCAAAAGGACGACTCACCATGTCCTGGACGATTTGTAAAGTTTCGGGATCGGTAATTAACTTATCTAATCCCAACTGGGTAGAAGAGTTATCCAAAATCCGCAATACTATTTTTTCCCCATAGCGGCTAGGCAAGGTACTCACACGAAAGTCCACCTTACGTCCCTCAAACATTCGCCGGATGCGTCCATCTTGAGGTAAGCGTCGCTCGGCAATGTCTAGATTAGAGATAATTTTAAATCGAGCTGTCACCGCAGGCACGATTTTTTTCGGTAGGGGATCGAACACTTCACTCAGTACCCCATCCTTCCGAAACCGAATGCGTAAGTTTTCCTCCTGTGGTTCAATGTGAATATCAGAAACCCCTTCATGTAAAGCCTTGGCCAAAATTCTGTTCACCAAGTTAATCACTGGGGCATCTTCTGCACCCTTCATTGCTGCCCCTAAATCAGCCTCCATCTCTTCTGGGGCATCGTTGAGGTCAAGATTACTCAGATTTTCTAAATCTTGATTAATATCTGTAAACTTTTCTTTTTCCTCCTGCTTTTGCCGCACAGCTAAGTTATCCAAATATTGGTTAATTAGCTGTTGGTAATCTTCTTGGGTAATTACCATGCGCTGTAATGCCAAACCTTGGGGGCGCAGGATACGGTTAAGGTCATCGCAAGCTTCTAAATTATCCGGATCGACCATTGCCACCAAGACACAAGGCGGGTTTTGGTCTTCATTTTTGGATAATGGCACCAAGTGATGGCGGCGACAGATATCAGTTGGGATCAGGGATTCAATGAGCTTGCTCACATTGGTGTTGCCAATGTCGTTGATTTCCGGATCAAGGAACTCAACACCGTAGAGTATTTTCAACTCAAA
Source organism: Anabaena sp. CCY 0017 (assembly GCF_963920885.1). NCBI lineage: Bacteria > Bacillati > Cyanobacteriota > Cyanophyceae > Nostocales > Nostocaceae > Anabaena > Anabaena sp. CCY 0017. The sequence goes on from NZ_CAWUDG010000023.1 coordinate 65,878, forward strand.
GAGCTGTTGTTTTTTATATTGTCTGAGGAACTCAGGCGATAGTTGTTGTCCGGTGATGGACTCCAATACTTCCGTTAGGGGTCTACCAGACTTGCGGCTTTCAATCAGCGCCAGCCTCATCTGTTCCGTATTGGCGTAGCCAGACTGTATGAGCTTGTTGCCAAAGGGCGAAAACTCTGTTCTTGTAGTTATAGCGGTACTGCGCCGTTGTGGTGACGAGTAAGTCATAGGTGAGCAATGAGTAGGGAAAACCTCTAACTATATTATTCCCAGGCTGGGGTCGATAATTTTCATTTACACTGAGTAAATTTGGTTTAAAATTTTTACTAGTGCTTTTTTGTTGATTAAAGCAGAGAAAATGGCCTGCTTCTGATGTCAGATTGTTCCGCGTATTTTATTTTTTCAGAGTAATAAAAAAGCGCTATGGTCAAAGAAGAAGAACGGGGGCAGGGTGTAGGGGGCAGGGGAGAAGATGTTACCCTAATCGTTCGGAATACCGTCCCCAGGGTCTCTACGCTAAGGTGTTCATCATTTGTCACAATAAAGGGACGGTGGCATCACTTCCAGGAAAATGTCGGCAAAAAAATTAGCCTCAGTTGTAAGCTGTGGTGAAGTACTGCCATAAAAATAATCTGGGACGAGTAGACAATGATGGACGAAAATAAACAGGTAAACAATACAAGCCAGCAATTGGGTGAACCAACAGAGGTAAAGCAATCAATGAAGAGCGACTCCCCAGCCCAAACTAACTCCAACGAATCTGGCAGCGAGGTTACAGAACAAGTGACCATTTTTAACCATGTATCGGAAGATGCAACACTTACACCAGAAGATGGTGTCGCTGCCACTGAGAAAACTGAAGTAGATCCGGCTGTTTTAGCAGAATTAACTCAACAAATCGAGTCTTTGAAAACACAAGTAGAAGAGCGCAGTACTCAATATATGAGGATTGCGGCTGATTTTGAGAATTACCGCAAACGCACCAGCAAAGAAAAAGAAGAGCTGGATTTGCAAGTAAAGCGGAACACTATTTTGGAATTGCTACCCATAGTCGATAATTTTGAACGGGCGCGAGCGCACCTCAAGCCACAAAGTGACGGCGAGATGACAATTCACAAAAGTTATCAAGGGGTTTATAAACAACTAGTGGAATGCCTCAAACGCATAGGCGTATCACCCATGCGTCCTGAAGGTGAAGAATTTGATCCCAATCTTCATGAAGCCGTTATGCGCGAACCTACGGATGAACATCCTGAAGGAACAGTGTTAGAAGAGTTAGTACGCGGATATTATCTGGGCGATCGCGTGCTGCGCCATTCAATGGTCAAGGTGGCTGCTCCCAAGGAAGACACACCCGCAGCATCTGAAGATCAGTCGAGTTCAACTGACAGTTAAACTGTAGTAAGCTCGTCTTATTCACCAAAAACGCCTAAATTCTATTCAGAACAGGCATCGCATATCTAAGAAAGGAGAGGGCTGTTGACAGTTTGTCGGACTTTCACAGCCCACCTTTTGAGAGTAGCTTGCATTAAGGGCGCAACTTTTGGATAAAAAGCCTACCCTTGAAAACTCTCAGTGTCTCAATTGCTCACAAGAGCAGTTCCATATAAGTTATCGTAAGCATTAGCCCCTACAAAAAATCATCCGCAAAATATCAGGGTAGAAGCATTCAGTAAAAATACTATAAGTATGGGAAAATTTATTGGAATCGACTTAGGCACTACTAACAGTTGCGTCGCCGTCTTGGAAGGTGGTCAACCCATTGTCATCTCCAACACTGAAGGGGGACGGACTACGCCTAGTATTGTAGGATTTGGCAAAGGTGGTACTCGCTTATTTGGTCAGATGGCAAAGCGCCAAGCTGTAACTAATGCCGAAAACACAATTTATAGTATCAAGCGATTTATCGGTCGTCGCTGGGAAGATACTCAAACAGAACGCAGTCGAGTCCCTTATACCTGTCTCAAAGGTCGAGACGATACTGTTGATGTTCAAATTCGCGGACATAACTACACACCCCAAGAAATATCCGCTATGGTTCTGCAAAAACTTAAGCAGGATGCAGAAAGTTTCTTAGGTGAAGAAGTCACTCAAGCAGTAATTACCGTACCAGCATATTTCACAGATGCCCAAAGACAAGCAACTAAAGATGCGGGTACTATTGCAGGTCTTGAAGTTCTGCGGATCATCAACGAGCCAACGGCTGCTGCTTTAGCTTTCGGGTTAGAAAAGCAAGACCAAGAGCAAGTAATTTTAGTATTTGACTTAGGAGGGGGTACCTTCGATGTTTCCATCCTCCAACTTGGGGATGGAGTTTTTGAAGTGAAGGCAACTTGTGGGAACAATCACTTGGGCGGAGATGACTTTGATAACTCAATCGTTAACTGGATGATTGAACGTTTCCAGCAACAAGAAAAAATTGACCTTGCTGCCGACAAAATGGCACTGCAACGTCTGCGGGAAGCCGCAGAAAAGGCAAAAATTGAACTTTCCCATCTGGGGAGTACTTCCATTAACTTGCCATTTATTACTGCCGATGAGACTGGGCCAAAACATCTGGAGATGGAACTCAATCGCGCTCAATTTGAAGAGATGGCAGGGCCTTTAATTACAGCTACCATTGAGCCGATGACTCAGGCTCTTAAAGACGCAGACCTCCAAACACAAGACATAGATCGAATTATTTTGGTAGGTGGTTCCACCCGCATTCCCGCAGTACAGAATGCCCTTGTCAAATTTTTTAACGGTAAATCCCCCGACCGTTCTATCAATCCTGACGAAGCAGTAGCACTTGGTGCCGCAATTCAAGCTGGGATACTAAGTGGCGAGGTCGATAATCTTCTGCTATTGGATGTCACACCCCTATCCCTGGGAATTGAAACTTTGGGAGAAGTGTTTACCAAAATTATTGAACGCAATACCACAATTCCCACCAGTAAGTTCCAAGTTTTTTCCACTGCTGTGGATGGACAAACCTCTGTGGAAATTCACATCCTCCAAGGGGAGAGGGCTATGGCAAGGGATAACAAAAGTCTGGGTAAATTTCTACTGACAGGAATTCCCCCATCTCCCCGTGGTGTTCCACAAATAGAAGTATCTTTTGAAATTGATGTGAACGGTATCCTCAAGGTAGCTGCACAAGACAAAGGTACTGGTCGAGAGCAGAGTATTCGGATTACTAATACCGGTGGTTTGAATCTGACGGGGCGACAAACAAGTCTAAAAACAAGACAGTGTAAACAATGTAACGATT
>NZ_CAWUDG010000024.1:0-68433 GCF_963920885.1 Anabaena sp. CCY 0017
CGCTCTTGTCCTCCTCTTTATTTATTAAGGGTTTTACGTTAAGTTGACACCAATGGTCCTGAGTGAACCATCCCACAAGAAGGGCAGTATGCAACCCAAATAACTAATGACTAATGATTAATGACTAATGACTAATGAATCAACCACCAGCTACAGCCGGGACAATACTCACTTCATCACCATCTTTGAGGGGTGTCTCTATCCCGTCTAAAAAGCGGATATCTTCGCTATTCACATAGAAATTTAAAAAGCGTCGCGCCTGTCCTTTCTCGTCACATAACCGGGCTTTGATTCCAGGGCAGTTTTGCTCTAAAGAATCGAACAGTTCAGAAACATTACTACCACTACAGGTCAGGGTAGCTTGGTTATTTGTAAATTTTTGCAGCGCGGTGGGAACTAAAACTTTAACAGCCATAGAAGTAGAAAATTATGAGTAAAAGGGGAGAGTTAAGAGTACAGTTAGGAGTTGAAAGTTAGGAAGAAAACTCTTAACTCACAACTTCTAACTATACGAGGACTTGTTGCCATTCCAAGCGGTCAAGTGTACGAGAGCGCTCTAAGGCACGTTCAAAGCTATCTAGTTTAGCATCAATTGTCAAAGGTTCGCCGACGTAGCCTTGTACTGCTTCTTGGGTTTTTAAACCATTACCAGTGATGTAAACCACTGTGGTTTCATCTGGGTCAATCTTGCCGGCTTCGACTAATTTTTTCAGCACAGCAATGGTTGTACCACCTGCTGTTTCTGTGAAAATACCTTCGGTTTCGGCTAGTAGCTTGATGCCGTCAATAATTTCGGCATCATTGACTGATTCAATATTACCGCCAGTTTTCTTCGCTAGCTCAACAGCATAAATACCGTCGGCGGGATTGCCAATGGCTAATGATTTAGCAATTGTATTAGGTTTCACTGGTTTAATAAAGTCGCGCCCTTCTTTAAATGCTTGGGCGATGGGTGAACAACCTTCGGGTTGAGCGCCACTGAAACGGACATCTTTAGCTTCCACCAAACCGACTTCCACAAATTCTTGGAAACCTTTATAAATCTTGGTGAATAGGGAACCAGAAGCTAGAGGTGCAACTACATGATCTGGTAGTTCCCAACCAAGTTGTTCTGCAACTTCAAAGCCTAAAGTCTTGGAACCTTCAGAATAATATGGACGTAAATTAATATTGACAAAACCCCAGCCGTGTGTATTAGCCACTTCCGAGCAGAGACGATTTACCTGATCGTAGTTGCCCTTGACTGCCATCAGTGTAGGACTGTAGATTAAGCTACCCAGAATTTTACCTGCTTCTAAATCTGCGGGGATGAATACACAACAATCTAAACCGGCATGAGCTGCGATCGCAGCTGTAGAATTAGCCAAGTTACCAGTGCTAGCACAGGAAACGGTGGTGAAACCCAATTCACGCGCTCGGCTGAGAGCCACTGATACCACCCGATCCTTAAAGCTCAGGGTGGGCATATTTACTGCATCATTTTTAATATAAAGCTTATTTAAACCCAGGCGACGAGCCAGGCGGTGGGAACGGACGAGGGGAGTCATCCCTGTTCCCACATCAATTACATTGTCAGTTGCAACGGGTAGAAAGGGACGGTAGCGCCAAATTGAATTGGGACCGGCGGCAATTTTTTCACGAGTAATCGTCAGACGTAACTCACTGAAGTCATACTTAACTTCCAGTGGACCAAAGCATAACTCACAGACATGACTGGCTTTAAGTTCGTATTCCGCACCACATTCTTTACACTTTAAAGCTTTTAAAGTCGAAGTTGTTGATTGGGTATCTTTGGTGATTGCCTGAGTCATAAATGAAGCCTTCCCTGTTTTGTCGCTCAACTGTCGCCTGATACTAACACGAGTTAAAATACCCGTCAAACATACCCGACTATTTTTGTCGGGTATAGCTGTGTAATTCATCTCACATTCAGGTTTAACAAGGACTCAATCCCTTAGACAGAGCGCTAAATCAGGCATCACACACCACTAGTCAGAGGAGACACAACTTCTAAATTCTTAGGATTGACTTGAGGACATGAAAAGCCTTGAATCCTTAAGAGTCGGGACTGATTCGGTGGGTCTCACCCTTGCTAACTCAAGGCATTTGACAGGAGCGATCGCTATGACAATGACAGGATTGGATATTTTTGATACCACAATTCAGACAACTATTCCTTGGGTAAATGACTTGTGTAATAAGCTGGGATGGGAAAGTAAGCACCAAGTCTTTCAGGCACTACGTGCTACATTACACGCTTTGCGCGATCGCCTAACGGTAGCAGAAGCCGCACATTTAGGAGCGCAGTTACCCATTCTATTGGGGGGATTTTATTACGAAAACTGGCGACCTGGCGCAACTCCCACCAAAGAAAGGAATAAAGAAGTATTTTTACAGCATATTCGTGATTACTTCCGCAACACAGACCCGGAAATTGATGCGGAACGAGTTGTGCGTGCGGTATTTCAGCTATTGGCTGAACGCATTACCAGAGGTGAAATTGATGATGTGATCAATATGTTACCGCCGGCTTTGCGAGAACTCTGGCCGGAAGAAGTCAGAGCGTAATGTAGAGGTAAATAGACCACGCAGTATGGGCGCAAGGCCTTGCGCCCCTAAGAATTAGCCCCCACTCACAGGGGGAATTAGCACGACTTCATCACCATCTTGCAGTAGGCTATCTGGTTCGACAAATATTAAATTAATGCCAAAACGGGTAATATCACGCCATTGGCTGAGTTCTGGGTGTTCGGCAATCAGGCGATCGCACACTGCCCTAACTGCTGTACTGTTTGGAAATTCCAGTTTCAGTTCTGAAGCACCACAGGCTTCTTGATAAGCTGCAAATAACTTGACGGTTATCGTAATTGTAGACTGGGACATAAAAAATAATTCAAAATACGCTCTTCGCTTGAACTCGCAGACAATCTAGACGCTATTTTGTGTGGTTTAGTTACTGGTTTGCTGAATTTGCAGTTATTGGTAAAAGTGAAGGAACCGCCCAAGAGTAAAGAACAGGTAATTAATAAACGTTGAAACATTCAATCCATGATGATTGCAAGATAGCAATCCACGAATATCACAGTGACTGTAATATTACTCTATCAAGGGAATTGCATTTTTAAATAAACTGTAGGGTGTGTTGTCGCGCAGCGCAACGCACCGTTAAGAATCCCAGAGACAAAGTGCGTTAGCCTACTGCATAACACACCCTACTAAAATAATGATTTTTTTCATCAATAAAATCGCATTTTCAACACCGGATTCGACTAATGGGAATACACATTGGTGTGCCAGCAACGGGGTCTGTAACAATCTGGGAATTTAGCCCAAATACTTCCTGCACAGTAGTTTTATTCATTACTTCTTCTGGCGTACCACAAGTATAAACCCTACCCTGCTTTACCGCTACCAAATAATCTGCATAACGACAAGCTTGATTTAAATCATGCAACACCATCACTAAAGTTCTACCATGATTTTGGTTTAATTCCCATAGCAAATCTAAAACTTCAATTTGATGTGCTAAGTCTAAAAAAGTTGTAGGTTCGTCTAGTAGTAATATATCAGTATTCTGAGCCAATGCCATCGCAATCCAAGCCCGTTGTCGCTGTCCACCAGAAAGAGTATCTAACTCCCGTTCAGCGAATTCTTTCATTCTAGTGGTTTCTAAAGCTACCTCTACAAAACGTTCATCTTCCTTCGTCCACTGCTGCATCCAATTTTGATAAGGAAATCGCCCACAAGCCACTAAATCCCTGACTGTTAAACCTTCTGGTGCGACTGGCCCCTGAGCTAGAATTCCTAATTTTTTAGCAACATCTTTTGTTGATAACTTAAATAAATCTGCCGCATCTAAATAAACTGTGCCTCCATGCGGTTTTAATAACCTGGCTAACCCCCGCAAAAGTGTAGATTTACCGCAACCATTCGCACCAACCAAGGCAGTAATTTTTCCTTGGGGGATATTCAAGTCTAAATTTTTGACTATCGTTACACCATCATAACCTAAAGTTATGTTGTTAGCTGATAATTGAGGAGAAATCTGAGTATCTAATTTCATTTTTTTCTACTTTTTACTAATAGATAAATAAAGTAAGGCGCGCCAATTACCGCAGTCACAATTCCACAGGGAAGTTCCACGGGGGCGAACACTATTCTGCCTAACAAATCCGCGACAACTACAAGCATGGCTCCACATACTGCGGATACGGGAATTAACCCCTGATGATTACTACCAACTAGCTGACGGGCAATGTGAGGCGCAATTAATCCGACAAAACCAATAGTTCCAGCCGTGGCGACTGCTGCACCAGAAAGTGCGGCACTAATTAATATTAAAAAACTGCGTTGTGACTCGACTTGACTACCTAAACCTGTTGCTAATTCATCGCCTAAAGCTAAAGCGTTTAATTGTGGGGCGCTGGCTAAAGCTAAGGGGATAAATACTATCAACCAAGGTAATAAAGCTACTAGCTGTTCCCAACTGCGGCCATAAACACTGCCAGCTAGCCAAACTAAAGCTTGACTAACATTATAAATCTCGCCAAATGTCACTAATAGGCTAGTGAAAGCACCTGTTACCGCAGAAATTCCTACACCAATTAAAATCAAGCGAATGGGATGAGTACCACTATCCCAAGCGAGTAGGTAAATGATTATAGAAGTCGTTAAAGCCCCAATAAAGGCGGCTATAGGCAAACTTCCCGCAGGTAAGTTGGGAAACAGCACAATTAAGGCCACAGCCGCTAAACCAGCACCTGCATTAATTCCAATAATACCTGGAGCGGCTAAAGGATTTCTGGTGATACCTTGCATAATTGTGCCAGAAGTTGCTAAGGCCATGCCCACAAGTCCAGCAGTTAAAGTTCGTGGTAATCTGAGGGTTTTAATCACAAAAGCATATTCGGGATTACCTGTATCTATGCCTAAAACTGTTTGAATTACCGCTAGGGGTGGTGTGGGATATTCGCCAATGGAAGTGCTAATTACCATTGTTACTAAAGTAATAATTACTAAAATTAGTAAAACAATGGGAACACGTTTCTGGAGGCGGAAAGAAATGGGAAATGTTTTAGAACGGAAAATTAAGCTATTATTCCTCATTTTTTGATTTTATTTTTGGCTAAATAAATGAAGAAGGGCGCACCGACTAAGGCGGTCATAATTCCTACGGGGATTTCTTGGGGTCGAATTACCAATCTGGCAAAAATATCGGAACTTAATAGGAGAATTGAGCCGAAAAGGGCGCTATAAGGTAAAATCCATCGGTAATCTACCCCAACGAAGAAGCGAACTATATGGGGAACAATTAAACCAATAAATCCAATCCCACCAGCAACTGCGACTGCACTACCTTGTAAGAGAAAAACACTAATGGCGGCGGAAATTTTTATCCATAGAGTTTTTTGACCTAATCCTTGGGCGATATCTTCTCCTAAACTGAGTATTGTGATTTGTCTTCCCAGGAGGAATGCCAAGATTAAGCCAATAGAAATGTAAGGCAATACTTGAGCAATGAGACTGCTATCTGCACCGGCTAGGGAACCTGCTAACCAAAAGCGAATTTCTTCTAATGTGCGTTGACTGACGATTAAAATGGTAGTAATCAGTGATGCAAGTAAGGCGCTAATAGCTGCACCAGCCATAGTTAAATTGAGAGGTGTGATTCCACTGCGACCCAGGGAAGCTAAGAAATAAACGCTGATAGCGGTAATTCCCGCACCTGCGAAGGCATACCAAATATAAACACTGGGTGCAGATGTGCCAAAGATAAAGATGGCGATGACAACGGCGAAGGATGCACCGGCGTTAATTCCCAATATGCCTGGGTCGGCTAAGGGGTTGCGGGTTATACCTTGCATGAGTGCGCCAGATACGGAAATTGCTGCACCTACCATGACAGCGAGGAGCGATCGCGGTAGTCTGACTGTACGAATAATTAAATGGTCTTTTGAGCCATCAAAGTCTATCAAGGCTGTATAAACTGTTTGCCAGGAGATATCTGCTGCGCCGAGAGTGACGCTGAAAATTAGGCATATTAGGAGAATTAGTAGTCCTAGAACTAAACCCGCAACGGGTAAAGTGAGGGACTGCAAAAATCCTCTGTTTAAAGAGGACATTGATTTATTCATTACCTATGTGATATTTCTTCTCAATAGAGTTTAAACTGGTTGATAATTTATATCAAGTATATATAAAATTAAATAACACAAATTCTTATCTATTTAAATAGATATAGCGGTGATTCAGTTAAGTGAGATACAAGAACCCCACCCCCAACCCCCTCCCCGCAGGCGAGGAGGGGGCTATGATATACTTCATTCAAGTGCATACCGCTATAAGTGGAATTAATCAATTAAAAGCAGAGATTTAAATTGATTTAAATGCAACCACTAAAGCAGTTAGGAGATTGTTAATTGCTTGAAGTTCTTGAATTTAATTCTCACTCCCAAATGCTGTATTTCTTTCCAGGTAAGCATTTGGGAGATATTTTCAGAAAAATCTGACTCTTTGTCAATAAAGCTGCTCTAATTTCTCGAAGTCTCGCTGTACTTCTATTGACAGAGCTTTATTATTAGGGTCTGTCTTCAGGGCTTTTTTGAGATAAATTCTGGCTTTCAACAGTTGATTTTCCGAAATTAAAGCCCGTCCCCAGATTTGATAAGCGATCGCCTGCCATTGTCGCACTTCTGTGTCTGTGGGTAAACGTGCGGCCAAAGCTTCCACCAAGGCGATCGCTTGGGGAAATCTTCTCTCTTTTAAAAACCGTTGTAGTTGCTCATAAGTCTTCCACTTCAGCCTCTGTTCTATTTCCGCCAGATTGGGTGGCTTTGGTGTTGTCGGTGGCTTTGGTGTGGGCGGTTTTTCGGCTGTAACTGTGGTGGTTGTTGGTGCTTTTTTTGGGCGTGTGGGCTGAGTAGCATTACGCCCAGAAATTGAAACATTACTTGACTGTGGGGCGATATCCTCAAAAGGGACTACCGTTAAAAGGACTTTGTAAGCCTCTGTCAAAGCAATAAACTTGTCTTTAGCTCTGATGTCATGAGGGTTAATATCGGGATGGTATTGCTGCGCTAACCGTCTGTAAGACGATTTGATGTCAGCAAAAGAGGCTCCTGACCTTAGACCCAATAAACGGTAGCAATCTCCAAGATCCATCTTGAACTATCAGCTATTTGCTTCCAGCCGTAAACTATTAACTATAAAGAATAATAATATAGTTTATGGTTTATATTTGACTGTTTTTGTGGAATTTTACCTGGGGCTATCAGGCTGTTTCACGGATATCACCCATTTTCTGGTCTGGTGAGTCATGCGAAGCGACCCGGTTGATGGGACAATGAAAACGAGAAATCATACTGGACTGATTTCGTTTCCAGCCCAAAGGAATCTTGAGAAATGTGGAAAAAAATTGTATTTACTTTGCTCTTGGTGTTGAGCATCAGTCTAAATAATCCTGGTGTAGCTGCTGCGGCTGGATTCAACAGCTTTGTAGACTCTTATGATGGCTATGAGTTTTTATACCCTAACGGCTGGGTACAAGTTAAAGTTGCCGATGGCCCTGATGTAGTGTTTCACGATTTGATTGAAATGTCGGAAAATGTCTCTGTGGTCATTAGCCCGGTTCCCGACAACAAAAGTTTGACAGAATTGGGGACACCCACAGAAGTAGGCTATAAGCTAGGAAAAGCGGCTCTTGCTCCTCCTGATTCTGGTCGTTCGGCGGAATTGATCAATGCTTTTGAGAGAGAATCAAAGGGGAAAACATACTATATCTTAGAGTATGAAGTGAAATTGCCTAATCGGGAAGACCGACACAATGTGACTAGTGTTGCTGTCAGCCGTGGTAAGTTGTATACTTTCAACGCTTCAATTCCCGAAAGACGTTGGTCGAGAATTCAAAGCTTGATGGACTATGTTGTAAGTTCTTTTTCGGTGTATTAATAAGAATCGGGGGAATCTAGGGAAATTTCTAAATTCTTCCCTAATGCCTAATTGAAAATTGCCATTTTTAGCAAAAATGAAAACACCTCAATTTGTACTTGCTTCAGCTTCACCGGCGCGCCACCGCTTGCTGCAAACTGTTGGGATTACGCCGATAGTTCAGCCTAGTGATTTTGATGAGTCGCAAATTCAACTCGATGAACCTGCACAGTTAGTACAAATTTTGGCACAACGCAAGGCGGAAACTGTGGTTCCCCAGTTTGAATCAGCTTTGATTATGGGTTGTGATTCGGTGTTGGGTGTGAATGGTGAAATTTATGGTAAGCCAGCCGATGCTTCCGAAGCGATCGCTCGTTGGCAATTAATGCAAGGTAAGTTTGGTGACTTGTATACTGGTCATGTGTTGATTGACCTTAGCCAAAACCGGACTTTAGTTAAGTGTCAGGTAACAAGAGTATACTTTGCCAAAATGAGCGATCGCACTATTCAAGCTTATGTTGCTACAGGCGAACCCCTCAAGTGTGCTGGTGCTTTCGCCCTTGAGGGTTTTGGTAGTTTATTTGTGGAGAAAATCGAAGGTTGTCACAGCAATGTCATTGGACTGAGTTTACCCCTGCTGCGACAGATGCTAGAAGATTTGGAATATGATGTGACTGATTTCTGGCAATAGCGAATTTTGCGTCAACCAGTAGGTGTTTAAAAAGCAAGTTGGATTTTAACGTCGCAAATGCTGACACTGTATGGTTTTGACCCTATAATTTTGATATTGAGGTTGACGCAAAGGTATGAAACTATTGCTGTAGTTGCTTTTGAGGATATTTGCTCAAGTGTTAGTATTGACACCTTCGTGCCTGAAAGGTTATTGTTGTTTTAGATTGACGCAACCGCACCTTGAAAACTACATATTTAAAGGCTTTCAGACCTGGGCAGTTAAAATCACCCATAATCCCTATCAGGGATTGAAACAAAGTTGCCATTAAGGACACCTCGAAAGTCTCCTAGGTTAAAATCACCCATAATCCCTATCAGGGATTGAAACGACATGATCAAAAGTCGATACAAGGAATTTATTTTTGTTAAAATCACCCATAATCCCTATCAGGGATTGAAACGCCGAGTGAAATTAAGAATTTTATTCGCGGCGGTTTTGGGTTAAAATCACCCATAATCCCTATCAGGGATTGAAACGAACATTTAACTCGCGCTGGGGTGGAGGTGCGTTAAAATCACCCATAATCCCTATCAGGGATTGAAACAAAAAGCAACTCATCGGACGATAAAGACAACAAGGTTAAAATCACCCATAATCCCTATCAGGGATTGAAACAAGTAAGACATCTCTATTACACAAGCCTATTACGTTAAAATCACCCATAATCCCTATCAGGGATTGAAACATTTCTTGTGGTATCGGATTTTGCTGTGCATCATCGTTAAAATCACCCATAATCCCTATCAGGGATTGAAACGTTATGGAGTACCAAGGCTTACAGACTATATTAGTGTTAAAATCACCCATAATCCCTATCAGGGATTGAAACGCTTGGATTGCTCGCTGATTTGAGCCTCCAATTCCGTTAAAATCACCCATAATCCCTATCAGGGATTGAAACTGAGTAGCGCGATCGCACTTCGCGATCGCTAAAGTTAAAATCACCCATAATCCCTATCAGGGATTGAAACGAGTTTTCCCCTGTGCGGTCGGTGGCAGGCTCCAGTTAAAATCACCCATAATCCCTATCAGGGATTGAAACAACACTGACATCATAATAGTTATTCGGCATTATGTTAAAATCACCCATAATCCCTATCAGGGATTGAAACAAAAAAGTTGAATGGGTTAGGCTGAGAAACTGTTTTAGTTAAAATCACCCATAATCCCTATCAGGGATTGAAACCTCTGTATCCCGTGTAGCCCTGAAAGACGCTGCGTTAAAATCACCCATAATCCCTATCAGGGATTGAAACTACCGCATCCAGAGGAACGAGGCAAAAACGTATGTTAAAATCACCCATAATCCCTATCAGGGATTGAAACAACCCAATCGTTTCTCTACGCGTGTTCACTGGCGTTAAAATCACCCATAATCCCTATCAGGGATTGAAACCTGGTTTGAGTCTGTCTTTAATGCGATAAATAGGTTAAAATCACCCATAATCCCTATCAGGGATTGAAACAAAGCCAATATTAAAGGTGTGATAACTGGTGATAGAGTTAAAATCACCCATAATCCCTATTAGGGATTGAAACTAATATAGATATAATGGGAAGTTAAGGAAATAAGCCATCGCCAAAGAAGTATACCAGCCAAAACCATTACAGGTATAGCTTGGGGTTCAATTTTGAATTTTGACTGATCAAAGGTACTCAAAATGAGCGATAACAAATTGCTACAAAGGATTAAGTTTGACAGAAATATTTTGGCTGGTAAACCAATTATTCGGGGATTAAGAATACCAGTAGCAATGATTTTAGAACTACTAGCTAAAGGTGCTAGTAATCAAGAAATTATGGAAGATTACCCAGAATTAGAACCAGAAGATATCCAAGCAGCCTTATTTTACGCTTATTATCTGGTTTCTCAAGAAGAGGTTGTAGACAGAGCAACTGCATCCTAAGGCATATATGAAATTTTTAATAGATGTCAATGCTAGTCGCACTTTGGGTAATTGGTTACAAAAATTAGGTCATGATGTAGTTTTTGTAAGTGACACCAACCCCGAAATGATAGACGAGCATATTTTAGAATGGGCAGTTGCGGAAAAAAGAGTTATTGTCACTACAGATAATGATTTTGAACAGATGATTTGGCAGCAAAGAAAGCGTCATTGTGGAGTTTTACGTTTAGAAAATTTACCTCGTGAAGCTAGGAATGAGTTATTAATAGATACTTTAAACTTATATAGTGAAGATTTACTTAATGGCAGAATTGTAATTGCTATGAAAAATAAGTTTCGGATTCGTCAGGCTAATTTTGAATAGGTTGATTTGAGATTATTTCAAGTTTACAGCACTTCCTTCTGCTATGAGGTACACATAGCGGGCAAGATGCCCGCACCACAAGAGTTTTATCATTAATATCTGTACCTCATAACACCGGGAACTGCTGTATTTACCCAAAAGTTGGAGAGACGCGATAAATCGCCGTCTCTACAGAAAATATATCCGTCAATTATTTTTTGACAAAATACTACCCACCACTGACCTCTTGCGGTCTTCTTTGCGCCTTTGCGCCTTTGCGCGAGAAAAAAATATTTTCTTATATTACCGCCAAAACAGAAGTGACACAGCAGCAGGTAGACTGACTACTAGATAGCATTTGCAAGAAAAAGATGTCAAACACTCCTACCACCTCGCTGAGAGAACAACAACATCCCTTAATTCATCAACTAGCTGATACCATTGAAGCAGTTTGGCATGAACACTTAGAACTATCTCCTTACCACTTACCGGCTGAACTAGGGTATGTAGAAGGAAGACTAGAAGGCGAGAAACTGGTTATAGAAAATCGCTGCTATCAAACACCCCAATTCCGCAAAATGCACTTAGAACTAGCGAAAGTGGGGAATATGTTGGATATATTGCATTGTGTGATGTTTCCTCGTCCAGAATATGACATACCCATGTTTGGCTGTGACTTAGTTGGAGGTAGAGGTCAAATTAGTGCTGCGATCGCAGACCTATCTCCTGTAGACTTAAATCGCACCTTACCAGAATCATACAACACCGAACTCAGCGCACTCAAACAGATAAAATTCTCCCAACCCCGTGATTTACCCGAATGGGGTCATATATTCTCAGAATTCTGCCTGTTTGTGCGTCCAGGTTCCCCAGAAGAAGAGACAATGTTTCTTTCCCGTGTCAAAGAAATGTTAGATATTCATTGTACCCAAGCGATCGCCTCCAGTCCAGTTTCCCCAGAAAAAGCCCTACAAATTCTAGCTGGACAACGTAACTATTGTACTCAACAGCAACAAAACGACAAAACCCGGCGGGTATTAGAAAAAGCCTTTGGTGAAGATTGGGCAGAAAATTACATGACCACAGTATTATTTGATCTCCCAGAATAAAAAGTGCTTGCTTCATAAATTAATACTGATTAATCTCCCCCCACTCCCCTCATCTCCCCCATCTGTAGGTTCTGTTACGTTTTCCTGTAACTGATGAATGTAGAATTTATTTATTCAATGAGAGTTTAATGGAGTTAGACAACAGCAGCAAGTTCTTGGAGAAGATATTTCCAATATAAATGACTGCAAAAAAACTTACTAATTGGTTCACCAAAAAGTTAAGGAAACTGTAATGTTAGGAATACTTTCTTTGACATATATTTGTAGTAGGTCGCTAACTAATACCATTTTTGAATGATAGCTGGCGTGAAATAGCCATAAATGCACCTAATTAGCCTGAATAGGCAGGCTTAGTTTGTGAGTCTGTGACACTGGTTTTATGGGCAAATAAAGCGCATCTATCGACATTTTACTGAGGCTCACACCTAATTACTCACATCCAATTGGTATGACTAAATACTCACTTGTGCCGCAGAAAAGTTTTTTTGAGCTTGTTGATATAATCTCTAAAAACTTAGCAGAAGTGATTTAAGTTTGAAAAAACACTTGTGAGATTCTTCTCGCAAATAAACGTCCGTGCGATTATATTTACTAAGTTTATACCAGGCTGCAATCAGAAAACCACTGTTGTTTGTTTTTATTGTTATCAGCGTGCAAATTACTGAAAATTGTTTGATATCAAGTTCGGTTAATTATTGACGATTACCACAATTTAGTACCCCACCCCAGCCCCTTCGATGCAAGCGAGAAGGGCAGACAAAGTATAGAGGTTTAATAAGTAATCAAACGAACATGATCTGACCCAATCTAACGCCAATTAAAAAAAAGAGTGCAATGGATACAAACCAAGAAACTGAGATCAACTCTAATGCCTCTTAATTCCTAATTACGAATTACGAATTACGAATTACGAATTCCCTTTTTTATTTTCATAAGCACAATTCAACAAACGGGCAACAACCATGTCAAGGGTGACTGAGAAGCAAGGCTCAAAAGAGCTGCTACTTGATCCGGAACAACCTAAGATTTGGTGGGGTATCGCTGTAGCCCTACCAATTGTCATCGCTGCTGGTTTACTCACTACTGCTAAAGTTGAGCAGCTAAAAAAAATAGGCCTACCTGTACCCGTAAAACCACTGGCCAATAGCATTAGTTCTGTGGGGCGTTTGGAACCAAAAGGGGAAGTTTTGAGACTTTCGGCTCCCGCAGCTGGATTGCAGTCTTCATCACGAATTCAGCAGCTTTTCGTGCGCGAAGGTGAGCGAGTGAGAAAAGGTCAAGTATTGGCGATTTTAGACAACCATGATACCCAAATAGCAGCCCTAGAGGAAGCAAAAGCCAGACTGCAAGAAGCACGGGCTAATTTAGCTCAAGTCAGAGTCGCTTCACCTAGAGATATTCAAGCACAAACCGCAGTCATTGCTCGCTTACAAGCCCAGTTAAACGGAGAAAGGGATGCTCAACAAGCGGCAATTGCGCGGATAGCTGCCCAGCTAAGTGGAGAAAAAGTTGCTCAACAAGCAGGTGTTGAACGCTTAGAGGCTGAACTCAGAGGACAACAAGAAAACTTAAGAGCAACTGTTGCTCGCATCCAAGCCGAACAGCGTGATGCTCAAGTTGATGCTGGACGGTATGATTATTTATACGGTGAAGGTGCTATTTCCCAGCAAGAACGGGATACCAGAAGACTCAGAGCGCAAACTGCTAATCAGCAAGTTCGAGAAACCCAAGCTAGCCTACGAAAGGCGCAGGAGACTTTACGAAAACAATTAGCCGAGGCTAGAGCTACTCAGGTACAAACTATTGCCACTTTGCAACAACAGCTAGTTGAAGCTAGAGTGACTCGTGATCAAACTATCAGGACTTTGCAAAGTCAGATTAACGAAGAACAAGCCAGATTGAGCCGAATTCAAGACTTTCGTCCGACTGATATTCAGAGGGGACAAGCTCAAGTTAGTAATGCGATCGCTAATGTAAAACGAGCCGAAGCCGAACTAAAATTAAGCTACGTTCAATCGCCAATTGCGGGAGAAATCTTAGCAGTTCACACCAAATCAGGAGAATCTATCGGTGCAAGTGGCATTGCTGAGATTGGCGAAACCAATCAAATGACCGTTGTTGCTGAAGTTCCTGAAGATACTATTTCTCAAGTACGTATAGGTCAAACCGCTACTGTCACGAGCGAAAATGGAGCCTTTACTGGGGAATTAACAGGAACCGTCACTGAAATTGGTAGAAAAATTGGCAAGAAAGATGTCTTGAGTACAGATCCCGTAGCAGATGTAGACGCTAGAGTTGTGGAAGTCAAAATTACCTTAACTCCAGAAGATAGTCAGAAAGTGTCTGGTTTCACCAATGCTAAGGTACTTGCTCAAATCAATAAAGAATCAAATCCTAATCCTAATTCTAATTCTGATTCTGATTCTGATTCTGATTCTAATTCTGATTCTGATTCTGATTGAACATTAATACCAATAGTCAAAAAGCATTTGACTAGAACCAAACTTTAGATTTTGGATGAAATATTTCCATCCAAAATTTAAACTTTAATAGCTTGTTCAATTACGAATTACATTAGCGTAGCTCTACCAAAGGGAGCATTACGAATTACGAACTACGAATTACGAACTACAAATTACATATAATGGCTCGTAAAATACCCCTGTCTTGGCTACAACTGACGAGAGATAAAAGTCGCCTAGCCGTTGCTTTGGCAGGAATTGCCTTTGCTGATATTCTCATGTTTATGCAAATTGGTTTTCGGGATGCACTCTATTATAGTAACGTGCGGTTACATGGTAGCTTAAAAGGCGACATCGTTTTAATTAATCAACAATCTAATGCATTGCTAGCAATGCAAACCTTTTCTCAACGAAGGTTGTATAAAGCTTTAGAATTAGAAGCGGTAGAATCGGTACATCCCATATATTTGGACTATACAACCTGGAGAAATCCCGTCACGGGTCGTCCTCGGAGTATTTTAATCTTTGGGATGAATCCAGAGACTAATCTATTTGATTTACCAGGTATGCAGGAGAACTTAGAGAAGTTAAAACTACCTGACGTGGTTTTATTTGACAGTTCTTCTAGAGAAGAATATGGTCCAATTGCTTCTGAGGTAGAGAAAGGAAATACTTTGACAGCAGAAGTCCAAAGAAGACGAGTTAAAGTAGATGGACTCTTTACTTTAGGTGCATCTTTTGGCGCTGATGGTAATTTAATTACCAGTGATGTGAATTTTTTGAGAATATTCGCCAATCGTCAACGAGGATTAATCGATATTGGTTTAATTAGATTAAAACCAGGACAAAATTCTACTGTTGTTGCTCAACAATTGCGGAATTACTTACCTAAAGATGTCAATGTTTTAACAAAACAAGAATTTATTGATTTTGAGCGTAATTACTGGGCTAGCAGTACGGCGATTGGATTTATCTTCACTTTAGGGACAATTATGGGTTTTATTGTCGGGACTGTAATTGTGTATCAAATCCTTTATACTGAAGTTTCCGATCACTTGTCAGAGTATGCGACATTGAAGGCAATAGGTTATACACAAAATTATTTGTTAACTGTTATACTTCAAGAAGCGTTACTATTAGCTTGCTTAGGATATATTCCAGGATGGATTGTGGCTATGTTCATGTACTCCAGTGCTAGAGATGCTACACTACTACCAATTTACATGAGTTATGAAAGAGCCATCACTGTGTTAATCTTAACTATAATTATGTGTTTTGTTTCCGGTGCGATCGCTGTACGTAAATTACGTTCTGCCGACCCAGCAGATATCTTTTAACAGCTATCAGTTATCAATTGCAAATTGAATCTAAAATGTTAATATTTATCTAGCACTCTGATTTATAATTTGTAAGTGATAGATATTAATTATTTACAGGATACACGCTTCCGTCTCGGAAAAAATCACACCTAAATACCTACTTGAATATGAGACAAGAACCTGTAATTGCCATAAAAAATCTCAACCATTACTATGGTAAAGGCGCACTTAAAAAACAGATTTTATTTGACATTAACTTAGAGGTTTATCCAGGGGAAATTGTCATTATGACTGGTCCATCAGGTTCAGGTAAAACAACGTTACTGAGCTTGATTGGTGGATTACGGTCTGTACAAGAAGGGAGCTTAAAATTTTTAGGTGTAGAAATGTTTGGCGCTAGTCAAAATAGACTAGTACAAATTCGGCGTAACATTGGTTATATTTTTCAAGCGCACAATTTGTTAGGTTTTTTAAGTGCCACACAAAATGTGCAAATGGCGGTGGAATTAAATAATAATGTCACTACCAGTCAAGCCATTTCTAAGTCACAAGCCATGCTGGGGGCGGTTGGTTTAAAGGATAAAGTAACTTTTTATCCAGACAGCCTTTCTGGTGGACAAAAACAAAGAATCGCGATCGCCCGCGCCCTAGTCAATAGTCCTCCATTAGTATTAGCAGATGAACCTACGGCAGCTTTGGACAAACAATCAGGACGGGATGTCGTGGAAATTATGCAAGGTCTAGCTAAAGAGCAAGGAACTTCCATCTTGCTAGTGACTCACGATAACCGGATTTTGGACATAGCGGATCGCATCGTCGAAATGGAAGATGGTCTTTTAACCCGTGATTCCCCAGGTGCAGTAACTGGTGAAAAACCATAATTTCTATCTAACTCATAACTCATATCATGTTTATACTCAGCACGGGCTAAACGCCCCGCTACCGCTAACAGCACACTTATCTTGCAGGATCGGGTCTTTTCATTTCTGAAGGCTTCTCCTGTAAAGGCATATTTGGTTGACGACTGGTGCGGAAAGTGACATTCACGCCTTCACTAGATTGTTCTAAAACCAGTAGAGGTGTAGGTTTAGCCTTTTGATCCCAATGCATACGGGCAATTCGTCCTTGAATTGTCGGTTGCCAAGTATCATCACCTTCAACGGGGCTAAGATAAGTTTCCACACAGTCAATAATTTGGCTAATCGTGGCAGAAGTCGCTTGTGTTGGTAACTTAATTAACCGAATTTGAATGCGAAACAGCACTCTTTTAGCCACGTTGGCACCAGTACCAGTCTCATATTCCACATCAAACATTTCATCTACCTGCCGTCCAGTGCTACTCGCAATGCCGACGATTCCTTGCTGGGCTTGATTGGGACGCAGTGATTGAGATATTTTCTCTTTGACCTGAATTTTAATTTGATTCAAGATTGCAAAGTGAAACACCTTTTCTGACATCCGCATTCGCAGATAGTCTAAGTTAAAATCCCGTGAATTCACTAAGTCGGGATTAGTTTCCATTTTGCGAATAGTTTCCAGCGCTAGTTTAAACTTCTTTTCTAGTTCTCGCGCCCGAAATTTTTCAAACCTAATTTTCTTCTCTAACTTCTGTAGCTGAATTTTGCCGTAGACGATTAAAGCCACCACCGATAAAGACAGTCCAGCAGAGGTCATCACTAAGAATTGTGGTAGTTGAGATTGAGTGCCTAGAACCTGCTGAGAGATGGTTGCTGTCTTGGTGATCGGAGATTGGGCAATAAAGATGGAATTTCTCATGATTGGTCACTATAAAGAAGAAATGCTTGACTTATTTTGTTAGGATGCCCAAATCCTGAATCCTATTTAGCTGTATGATAATTATTTTTTACAACTAATCGGAAATTCTATATGCACAGTCGGCCAAATTTCCTTGGGGGACATCCTCTAACTCTAAAACAACTCTCCGAGGATTCATTCAGGAATATTTGTCTAATTGCTACAGATATGGATGGGACACTGACTACAAGAGGCAAGTTTTCGGCTGCATTGCTCAAAGCTTTAGAAGATTTAGCGGCTGTGGGCATTAAAGTATTAATTGTCACTGGACGTTCGGCTGGGTGGATGAGTGGATTAAGTAATTTGTTGCCTATTGTGGGTGCGATCGCTGAAAATGGTGGTTTGTTCTATCCATCTGGGCATGATCAACCAGTCAGTTTAACGGCGATCCCTGACTTAGAAGCCCATCGCCGGAGTCTAAGTGTAGCTTTTAAAGAATTAAAAACTAAATTTCCTCAAATTCAAGAATCAGCCGACAATCGTTTTCGGATAACAGATTGGACATTTGATGTTGCAGATTTGAGTCCAGAGGAATTAGGAATACTGAGTAATCTTTGTCAGAAAATGGATTGGGGATTTACTTATAGTAATGTGCAGTGTCACATTAAACCCCCAGGACAAGATAAGGCTGTCGGATTATTACAAGTGTTACGAGAATACTTACCTGAATTTTCATCAGAACAAGTTATGACCGTTGGTGATAGTCCCAATGATGAAAGTTTATTTAACCAAGATCATTTTTCTGTTTCTGTAGGTGTAGCAAATGTACTGAAATATGTAAATCAGTTGCAACATCAACCTACTTATATGACTACTGTTGCTGAAGGGGAAGGTTTTTGTGAGTTATGCAGTTATATTTTGCCCAGCCGGGAAATACAGCACAAAATTTAAGAATTCTCATTTCAGGGTCTGCCTAAAAGTGAGGTTAATAAATATTTAACCAATGAATAGTTGCCATAGAGGAGGAATTAAGGGTAGTGTTATGTATAAGTGTTAATTTAGCTCTATTTTGGGTAACTCTATATCCAATAGTATCGTCAATGACAAATAGGTAATCTCATATCTTGCAGCTAATGATTAGAATTGCGGCTACCCAAACAAAACCTGCCCACCCAGGTGATAAAACCTTTGATTTTGCTCTCATAGTCAGTACCTGCCGACTGTGTTTGCTTAACCAAGAAAGTGCGTTGAGGCAGTCGGGTTTTTGGGGTTTCCCCCCGGAAGAACTACCGTAAAGCCTATGGCTACGCCACGCAAGAAGCTATGCATTGGGAAGCATTACCAAAAGGTTTTGGATATCTCCCCTCTAAGCAACTGGCTTACGGTTTCTAGTTATTTGAGCTTTGTGCCAGATGTGAGTAATGCCTGAATCGTTAGACGTGATCTTTGATGTTGATGATTCTTACAATCTAATCTAATTCTATATCAAAAATTATTTATGTCAGTCCAAGAAAGTAGTTTTGGGGAGAAAGCACATTTAATTATTGGTAATAGTAACCAAGAACATTCTGACTTGCAACCAAGTTCTAGTTCTGTAGGGAAGTTGGCTCGGAAAAAAGGCACTATTTCCAGATTTCTGGCTCCCTTGACTCAGGATACTTTTAAACAAGTTGTCACAGAAGTTGAGCATAAATTACAGATTGTTCATCAAACCCTATCAATGTTAGATAGTCAAGGGTTTGAAACTATTCTCCAAGAAATGTTGCATTCCATTACCCTAAAAACAGGGGAACTATTAGGAGCAGACAGAACAACGATATTTTTATTAGATGAAGATAAACAGGAATTGTGGTCAATTTTAGCTGAGGGGGAAGAAAAAGCTTCCTTAGAAATTCGGATTCCAGCAGATAAAGGTATTGCTGGCGAAGTTGCTACTTTTAAAAAAGTCATAAATATTCCTTTTGATTTGTATGAAGATCCGCGTTCAGTTTTTGCGAAAGAACAAGACAAAAGAACTGGCTATCGTACCTATACAATGCTCGCTTTGCCACTATTGAATGATGAAGGACAATTAGTGGCAGTGGTGCAATTATTGAATAAATTAAAATTATCAAATCAGGCAGATGATCCGATTTCAGAACGTATTGATAGAGCCGGATTTAGCCAGGCTGACGAACAATTGTTTCAAGAGTTTGCTCCTTCGATCCGATTGATTTTAGAGTCGTCGCGCTCGTTTTATATGGCGACTCAAAAACAGAGGGCGTTAGCAGCGTTGATGAAGGCGATTAAGTCTCTGAGTCAAAGTAGCCTGGACTTAGAAGATACTCTGAGACGGGTGATGCAAGAGGCCAAGGAACTAATGAATGCTGATCGCAGTACTCTATGGCTTCTCGATCGCGATCGCCATGATTTATGGACTAGAATTACCCATGATGATGGCTCTACTAGAGAGTTGCGAGTCCCTGTAGGTAAAGGATTTACTGGCATCGTAGCGGCATCTGGACAAAAGCTGAATATACCTTTTGACTTGTATGAGCATCCAGATTCAGGTACGGCCAAACAAATGGATCAGCAGAATGGTTATCGTACCTGTAGTTTATTGTGTATGCCCATATTCAATGCTGATCAAGAATTAATTGGGGTGACACAATTAGTTAATAAAAAGAAATCAGGAGATTTTCCCGCATATAATCCGGCTACATGGCCAAAAGCGCCGGAATGCTTCCAAGCTAGTTTCAACCGCAACGATGAAGAGTTTATGGAAGCTTTTAATATTCAAGCGGGAGTTGCACTACAAAATGCTCAGTTGTTTGCCATAGTCAAGCAACAAGAACAAATGCAACGGGATATTTTGCGTAGTCTTTCTGATGGCGTAATTTCCACCGATAAGTCCGGTGCAATTATTGCAGCCAATAAAAGCGCCAGAGAAATATTAGGATTAGAACCAGAATACCGTTTAGAAGGTAAATTAATTACGGAAGCGATCGCGATTAAAGAAGGTGACTTTAGTAGGTGGTATAGAGACGCTTTACAAACCAATAATTTAAAGCTGCGCCAGCAATATTACCCTGACCGGACACTCATGAGTGATGGTCTAGAAAAGCACAGTATTAATTTGTCAATTAACACAATTGCTGATGCTAGCGACCAAAAGCAAGTCCGGGGGGCGCTGGTGGTGATGGAAGATATCAGCGATGAAAAACGCCTGAAAAGTACCATGTACCGCTATATGACTCAGGAATTAGCGGAAGAATTACTGAAATTGGATGATGCTAAACTAGGAGGCGATCGCAAAGAAGTTTCCATTTTATTTTCTGATATTCGCGGTTACACCACTTTAACTGAAAGTTTGGAAGCTGAAGAAGTGGTAAGTATGCTCAACGAATATTTTGAGTCAATGGTAGAGGCAGTTTTTAAACATAAAGGCACTCTAGATAAATATATCGGGGATGCCATCATGGCTGTTTTTGGTTCCCCTCTAGCTTTGGCAGATCACGCCTGGATGGCCGTGCAAACATCGCTAGAAATGCGCCATCGCTTGCTGGATTTTAATCAACGTCGCTTCGCTGATAGTAAGCAAGAAATTAAAATCGGCATTGGGATCAATTCTGATACTGTCATTAGTGGCAATATTGGCTCTAGTAAACGAATGGAATTTACGGCAATTGGAGATGGGGTTAATCTTGGTTCCCGACTAGAAAGCATTACTAAACAGTACGGTTGCGATATTATTATCAGTGATAGTACTTATAAACCTTGCCAAGACAAAATTTGGGTGAGAGAATTAGACCGCATTCGTGTCAAAGGTAGAAATGAGCCAGTAGGTATTTACGAATTGGTAGGTTTGCGTTCCGATCCCATTAGTAGTGAAAAATCAGAAATAATTGAACATTATCAGAAAGGACGCAAATATTACCTCAAGCAGCAGTTTGACTCTGCCAGAAAAGAGTTTGCCGAAGTTTTAAAATTTGACAAGGATGATCTAGGTGCTACATTGCATCTCAACCGTTGTAACCACTGGTCGCAATTCCCGCCCACAGAGTTGGAATGGTCGCAGGGAGTCTGGACTTTTGAAGAGAAATAATTAAGCCACGGAAGACGCGATTTCTCGCGTCTCTACAACTGTTACATAAATTAAATATTTGCAAATAAATTTAATATTATTTAAAAAAACATTAAAAAGATAAAATTCATTACTTTTTGAAGTCATGAATATGTTTGTAAAAGATAATTTATATGTGTTGTGAGAACGACTCTTTCAGTTAGACTCTAAAAATAAAACGCAAGCAATTATTTTTCTTATGAATACTACTTCTACAGTTGAATTCAAGCGGCCTAATTGGCAAACAGCTATCATGTTTGCCTTGGGCTTTTGGTTGAGTGCTAGCCTAGTTTTAGACTGGGTAATTATGCCTAGCCTTTATCTTTCTGGCATGATGAGTCAAACAGATTTTACTACAGCAGGCTATGTGATTTTTTGGAATTTTAATCGCATGGAATTGTTATCTGCGGCTGTAGTCTTGACTGGCGTACTGGCTGTCAGCAAAACCAAATCTAGCTGGAATCCTCAAGTTATTATTTTTGCAGTCATGCTGCTGACTATTACTCTACTGGATACCTTTTTCCTGACTCCGCAAATGTGCGCTGTTGGAACTCATCTGAATTTATTCACCACCACTTCTGCAATTCCAACCCAGATGAATTTACTACACAGTGGTTATTTTGTATTAGAAGCAGTCAAACTATTGGCAGGCGGAACACTTTTAAGCTGGTGCTGGCGAGAACAAGTTTAGCTAGAATATGCTTAAGCTTCAATTGCATCCAAAAACACAAAGAGGCTAAGTATATTTGAGCTTTTTTGTGTTTTTTAAATTATTCAGAATCGGGTGACGCTTCATTGTTAAAAAATAGCAACCGTGCAGCCAGGATAGCAAACCCTACAGCCGCGATCGCCTTTAATAAACGCGTAGGTAATAATTCCGCCACAGCACCCCCGGCTAATGATCCCAAAAGACTAGTTAGCAACAATGCGCCAGCAGTACCGAAAAATACAGCTTTCCGAGATTGAGAACCTCCTGAAAGTGCGATCGCTGCTAATTGGCTTTTGTCACCTAATTCTGACAGAAAAACTGTAATAAAGCTGAGTCCTAAAAGATGCCAGTCCATATTTTTGGGAGAATGGGGTGAGTGTGAGTTTGTTAATTACGAATTACGAACTACGAATTATGAATTACATCCCAAAACAGCATCAGGGAAATAAACAGTAACATCATCCCTGCTGATTTTTCTACAGTTTTGGGACTGAGGCGATTAGCCATCCAACCACCTAAAAGCACACCTAACAAGCTGGTGGTAATCAGCGCCGCACCAGATCCGAGAAACACTACCCACGGTGCATGAGATTCTGCACTCATCAATAATGTGGATAGCTGAGTTTTATCGCCAATTTCTGCAAGAAATATTGTAATGAAAGTGGTAGCGAAAATTGCTAGTACTGATTCCTGCTTCTTTTGACTATCAGTAACTACAGGCTGAAGTGGCTCAATGATTGCAGTCGTTAAGTTCGATTCGTTACAGTCTTTTATTTCTAGTTGGTGTTCAGTCTCAGATGTGACAGAAAAAGTTACAGGTACAGAGTCAAGATTCACAGGCGGTAGCTCTAGTTGCTAGATGGCTTTCATATTTGTCTCATTTTCTCAGATTGTGGTCATAAATTGCAACCCCATTGCCCAAAATGCCGCCCTGATTGCGGAACGGGTGGGGACACCCATCCCACAAGAAAATTTGGTGTTTTTTTTGGAAGTCGCTAAGGGAACACCAAAAAATAAATTACCCAAAAATTGTAGGGTGGGTATAGCCCAAGGGGTATGGCTACGCTAAAGCGCAGCGTAACCCACCTTAAATTCAAGGATCATGGTGGGTTACGGACTACCGTCCTAACCCACCCTACAAATTGGGGATTTTTTTATTTGGAACTCCCTAACTGATAACTGATAACTGTTAACTGATAACTGTGTGATGCTGTTTTGTCGGTTTGGATATGAGAAGCCAAAGAAAATAAGGTGTGCCGATGAGGGCTGTAACTAATCCAGAAGGAATTTCTTGAGGAGCTAGGACAACACGACCCACGATATCAGCTAAAGTTACTAAAATTGCGCCTAAAATCGCCGCTATTGGTAATACTTGGCGGTGTCGATCGCCTATTAATATCCTAGCAGTATGGGGAGCAATTAATCCCACAAAGCTGATAGTTCCCACTGTGGATACTGCCGCAGCTGCCAAAGCAACAGCGATCGCTAATATTACACCACGAGATGCCTGTAAACGCATTCCCAAAATCCGGGGGAAGTCTTCCCCTAACGCCATCAAATCGAGTTTGCGGGCAAATAACCACCCCAAAGGCAGTAAAATCACCGGAAAAGCCAACAATTGCCACACCTCATCCCACTGACGAGCGTAGGTGCTACCAGCTAGCCACACTAAAGCCTGGGCTACCTGCAATTTTGATTTCACCACCAATAGGTTAATTCCAGCCGCACAAAAGGCAGACACCGCAATTCCGACTAATGCTAACCTCGCTGGTGCGACACCGTTTTGCCAAGCGGCTACATAAACCACCCCAAAGGCGACAACTGCACCGATAAAAGCCCCAATTGGGATAAATGTCACAGGCGTATTAGGTATCATTACTATTACCAGCAAAGCTCCAAAACCTGCTCCCGAAGTAATACCCATAATTTCGGGGCCAGCTAGGGGATTTCTCACTACTCCCTGCAACAATAAGCCACTGATAGCTAAAGCTGCCCCTGCTAATAATGCTACTAGTAGGCGGGGTAGGCGTAAGTATAAGACAATTCTTTCTGTGAGAGCGTCACTGTTACCATTAATGACTTGAATGAGTTGATGAATATTTAAATTAATATTGCCGAGGGATAGTCCTAAAACCAGCACAAATAATAAGCAGAATAACCCACCTAAAAGTAAAACAGGATATGAAAAACGGGGTTTTATAAGTATTTTTAAACCATGATTTCCACCGGATTTAGTCAATAAACGAGGCGATGAACGCACTAGCCAGACTAAAAACGGTGCGCCCAGTAAAGCTGTGATTCCACCGGCAGGTAATTCACTGGATATTTGTTGTGCAACTGTATCAGCAGCTAGTAAAAACACTGCTCCCCAGATTGCGGCAGATGGTAATAAAATCAGGTGTCGCCGACATCCCATTAATTTGACTACATGGGGTGCAACTAAACCGACAAAGCCAATTGTCCCGACCACACTCACGGCTACAGAGGCTAAAAATACAGCTAGGAGGATACTGCATAAGCGTGTCCACTGCACTTTTGATCCCAAAGAACGAGCTAAATCTTCGCCTAGCAGTAGGACATCTAAGGGTTTGGCAATTGTGAAAACTGCGATCGCTCCTAATAATACTCTAGGTGCAGCATAAATACTTCCCTGCCAATTGGTTTGTACGAGGGAACCCGCACCCCAAAAAAATAAATCACTGGTTTCGTTTTCGTATAACAGTTGTAAAGCGGAAGTGAACGCCGCTAAAGCTAGGGAAACTGCCATTCCTGAGAGGGTTAGCCTAATGGGGGTGATGTCTTTACCGACAGCAGCTATGGTGTATACAAGTAACGCCGCTAATAAACCACCGATAAATGCGATTAACAAAGGCGACCAAGCAAATATTTGTGGTGCAAAGATGGTGGTGGCGGTGACGGCTAAATAAGCGCCAGCATTTACTCCTAACGTTGCGGGTGAGGCTAGGGGGTTACGGGTGACTGTCTGGAATAATGCGCCGGCTATTCCCAAGGCTGCACCTGCTAATATGCCAATTACGGTGCGGGGTAGTTTGATGTAACGCACGATGTTATGTAGGGCGCTATCATCTGGGGTGAATATGGCGGTGATGACGGTGGTGGGATGTTGGTTGATGTGGAGGATGAGGAGTGTTAGTAGTATTAGGGTTCCTGTGATTAGGGGGCGAGTTTTGAGCATGGGGGAAGGTTTAAACGCAGAGGTACGCGGAGTTTAACGCAAAGGTACGCGGAGAGTGTCAGTTAGGGATTTGATGATTTTTTCTATTAATATTTGGGCTGATAGGTGTCCGCCAAATAGCCAAGTGTCTGGTGCGATCGCATATAATCTTTTTTGTTGGACAAATTCTAGTCCTTTCCATACGGGGTTGTTTTGTAGTTGTTGTTGGTAGGTACTGTTGGGTGCTGGTATGTAGATGAAGTTGGCGTTTTCTACTTTTGGTAGTGCTTCTACCCAAACTGTATTGAAGCCAAAACGGTCAAATTTACCTTTCCAGGTGTTGTTTAAGCCGATGGCGGTTAGTATTTGTGCAGCCATTGAGTTATCTGTGAACAGGCGCATTTGAGGGGTGTTTTCACTGAATTGTGCTAGGACAAAATCAAGTTTTTCAGTATTTTGGATGCGGGTGGCTGCTTTTTGGATCGTGGTTTGTGTTTGCTGTATTACTGTTTCAGCTACATCTTGACGGTTGACACGTTCAGCAATTTGTCGGAATGTTTGCTGCATTTCATCTAGTTGACTCAGTTCTCCCGCCGATGGATAGGGGTTAAAGAGTAAAGTGGGTGCGATCGCAGATAGGGTATCGTAAATGGTTTGATGTCTTAACTCTACACCTAGTATTAAATCAGGTTTTAATTGCGCGATCGCTTCTAAACTCGGTTCTTGGCGTGTCCCTACATCAACTACACTGTCAGCTAAGGATGGTTGTACATTCACATATTTTTGATAGCCCCGGATATCTGCAACCCCTACAGGTTGCATTCCTAAAGCTAGGAGGTTTTCTGCATACACCCATTCCAGGGCAACTACTCTGGTGGCAATTTTGCTAAAATTTTGGGGACGGGGAGAACGATTACAAGCTACGGTGAAGGCGGAAGCTGTCGCCGCAGTTAAAAAGTTACGTCTGGTAAATTTGCTCATTTTGCTATAGCTATCCTATTTGAATTTATCGTTCGCGTAGCGTGCGCGAAGCGCATACCGCCAAGTCGCCAAGGTCGCCAAGTGAAGAAGTAAAGAGGTTCAGAAATGATTTAGGACTGCTATAAGGGACTTCCAAAAAATAAATTATCCCAATAAACGAACCGCAGAGACGCAGAGGACACAGAGTTATGAGACCTTGAGAGATTTTTTACGTTAGGTGATTGGGTGTTTTTTTATTTGGAAGTCCCTAAACTAATTCGTAATCTTTAATCCTTAATACCCAATCCCTAGATGACAAGGTAAACAGGTAGGATAGCCATTGATTGGATGAGGAATTACTGTCATTTCCACATCGAATACTTGCTGAATTGTACTGGCTGTGATCACTTCTTTTGGTGTGCCAACGGCGACTACTGTTCCTTGTTTGAGCATGATTAGGCGATCGCTATAAGCTGCGGCTTGATTTAAATCGTGCAACACCCAACCAACTGTGATTCCGTGTTCTTGGTTGAGTCGTCGCACTAAACCTAAGACTTCTATTTGATGGCGGATATCTAAAAATGTTGTCGGTTCATCCAGTAATAATACTTGGGTTTGCTGTGCTAAAGCCATCGCTATCCAAGCCCTTTGACGTTCCCCACCAGAGAGGCTATCTACTATTCTGTCTGCTAGGGGTTCTAATCCCGTTACAGCCAAAGCCCATTCCATCGCTGCAATATCTTTTGGAGAAAAACCCCCTAATAGATTCTGATGGGGATAGCGTCCGTAACCGATTAATTCCCACACAGTCACACTGGGCGGTGCTTCTGAGGATTGGGGTAATATCGTTAATTGGCGTGCTAACTCTTTTGTGGGTATCTGGGTAATATTGCGACCGTTCAAATAAATAGCACCCTTATTTGCGGGAATAAGTCTTGCAAGGGTGCGTAACACGGTACTTTTCCCCGAACCATTCGGCCCCAGTAATGCGGTAATTTCTCCCAGAGGAAATGTTACTGAGAGGTCAGCAACGATGATTTTACCATCATAAGCAATTTGCAGATTTTGAGATGCGATCGCCGACAATTCCTGACCTCCTGATATTTAATAGCTTTTGACACCAAGCGGCTAGAAGTCGCAGCTACACAGATACAATTCTCTGTATTTTTACTCCTAACTCAGCACTGTTTGTTGAAAACTCTAACAACTAAGTAGGTAGGCGGAAAAATTTCAAGGTATGTCATTGCGAACGGAGCGTAGCGGAGTGAAGCATAAGACCGAAGCGGTCACGCTCCGCGAACGCAAGGGTTTTGAGGTTGTTACATTTTGTTACATAGTTAGGTTTATTTGTGCCTACCTACTTATATAGCTAATCTAATTGTGAATATCTTTGTCAAGTATTTGCTTTCATATTGATAATATTTACCAGTTTTATAGCATTATCTACTGTATACAATAATTTGCTCCCGTTTTTGCTCAACAGGCGATTGCCCTTATTTAGCCTATCAGAAAGGGAGAGCTAAAAAATTTTCCATAAACTACTTGTGTAAATTCTGGAATAGAGATATTTTGATAAAACCAGCCACTACTGCCAATATAAATCAATAATTATCTGCGATGGATTATCACTAAACATAATCCAGTTGCGAATTTTAGGTGCGAAGTGAACATGAAACCCGCAAAAATCCTTTTTATTCTCTTACTTACAGGCTCTGTTTGGTCATTAATCAACCATCCTGGCAAAAGTCAGGAAGCAGAGAAAATCAAAAACTCATCCCCTGACACCCATTTATTGACACAATCTCCAGCACCTAACGCTCAGAAATTAATTCAAGTAACTGGCGTGAGGGTTGTGCCTACAGATCAAGGTGTAGAGGTGATATTAGAAACCACCGCCGCCGAAGAATTACAGGTATCAACAGAAAATCAAGGCAATAGTTTGATTGCTGATATCACTAACGCTCAACTGAATCTGTCTTCAGGAAATACATTCAGCCAGGACAATCCAGGCACAGGTGTCACTGCTGTCACCGTCGTTAATCAAGATGACAATACCATCCGGGTGACTGTGACGGGTGAGCAAACCATTCCCGAAGTTGTATTATTTGATAGTGATACAGGTTTAATTTTAGCTTTCACACCTACAGAAGTAGTCGCCGATTCCCCAACACCACCAGAAACACCATCAGAAACGCTACCAGAACCTCAAATCCAATCAGAAGCGGATCAACCGATTGAATTAGTAGTAACAGCAACGCGTACAGAAGCACCGATACAAAATGTACCGCGTTCAATCACGGTAATTAATCGCGAACAAATTGAGGAACAGACCAGCCTTTCCCGCAACTTAATCGAAACTTTGGGTAAAACGGTTCCGGGTTTAGCACCTCCAGCACAAGGGGCGAGTAATTTTGGATTAACTCTACGCGGAAGAAATCCCCAAGTTTTGATTGATGGTGTTCCCCAATCGACAACTCGAAACGCAGCGCGTGATTTGAGAACCATTGACTCGGCGGCCATTGAACGAATTGAAGTAGTGCGCGGCCCTAGTGCAGTTTATGGTGATGGTGCGACAGGGGGTGTGATTAACATCATTACACGGCGACCAACTACAGAAAGTTTGATTTCGCGGACAGAATTAGGTGTGAGTGCAGCTTTAGGTAATTTGGAAGAGGAAAGTTTTAGCACCAACTTACAGCATTTTCTCTCAGTGAGACAGGATAATCTCGATTTTACCTTTAACTTTGGACTGGCGAAAACCGGCGGATTCTTTGATGCGGAAGGCGATCGCATTCCTTCTGATCCTAATGGCCAAGGTGGCTTTTCAGATGCTTCTAGTTTTAACTTATTTGGGAAGTTCGGTGTTGATTTAGATGCGAATCAACGTGTACAACTAACTTTTAATCGCTTCGACGAAAAGCAAGATACAGATATTGCTAGTGACCCCAGTGTTAATACTACCCCTGGAAGACAAAAGGCGCGTGCTTTGACAGGGTTGAGTTTGGATGAAAAACCAGGGAACGAAAACACTTTTTTCAACTTGCAATACAGCCATGACGACTTATTTAATAGTAAGTTGCAAGCACAGTTATATTACCGAGATTACCTGACCCGCTTCTTTCCCTTTGATGCTCGTAATTTTGCCAGTTTAGGTAACGAAATCTTTCAATCACGGGTGGAATCAGAAAAGTATGGCGGACGCTTGCAGATTGAAACGCCTCTATTTGACCAGGGTGCGGCTAAAATACTTTGGGGTGTGGATTACTCCCAAGAAGATACATCCCAACCTATATCTGTATTTGATCAAGATGCGTTTGTGGCCAGTGGGGGGTCAGCATTTCGCAAAACAGGCGATCGCTCTTGGACTCCGCCTTTAGAATTAAGCAGTCTGGGATTATTTGCTCAGTTAAATTGGGAAATAGGCGATCGCATAGTATTAAATGGTGGTGTCCGCTACGAAAATGCAGATGTGAGTGTGAATGATTTCAGCACCTTAGCTAATCCCAACTCAATTATTCCCGGTGGTGATTTAAATTTTGATGCGACTTTGTTTAATATCGGTGCAGTCTACGCCCTGAACCCAGAACTGAGCGTCTTTGCTAACTATGCTCAAGGTTTCTCATTATCAGATATTGGTTTAGTCCTCCGCAATGCCCAACCAGGATTTTCTGTAGAATCTCTGAATCCAGAACCACAAAAAGTAGATAACTATGAAATTGGGATTCGGGGACAATGGGATTCTGTCCAAGCATCTGTTGCTGCTTTTTATAACGAGTCGGACTTAGGTACAACCTTCACTGCACCGGGGACTGTAATTCGCGCCCCAGAAAGAATCTATGGTTTAGAAGCAGCAATTGACGCACAAGCTAGTCCTACATGGCAATTTGGCGGGACATTCACCCTGATTGGTGGGGAAATTGATAGCAATAATGATGGCGATTACGAATCCTTAGATGGGTTTAGAATTCCCCCCTTAAAACTGACTGCGTATGTAGAAAATGAGACTTTACCCGGTTGGCGAAATCGTCTACAAGCTTTGTTCTCTGGTAATCGAGAAGTCTTTGCTAATAACACTACCGCCTTTGGTAGAAGACCTGTAGAAAGTTATTTGACAGTGGACTATATTAGCAGCGTGAAACTCGGCGCAGGGACATTACAAGTGGGGTTAGAAAACCTATTTAATAGTCAATATTTTCCCGTAGTTTCACAACTGCAACCCAATGATAGTGCCTACGCTGCGGCTAGGGGTAGAACTGTGAGTATTAAATATTCTGTTGATTGGTAAGCGCGTGGGAATTAGTTGCATCCTGAGGACAGGTAAAATGTGCATCCCACAAGACATTCAGAAAGAGCTTTAGGGAATGAAAAAGGGAGCAACGCAAAAATGTGAGAGCGAAAGCAAAATATTCTAGATCCCCCTAAATCCCCCTTGAGAAGGGGGACTTTGATCACTTAGCCCCCCGTATTAAGGGGGGTTGGGGGGATCAATTGTTCAATTTTTGCACACACCCCTACAAAAGAATTTAACACTTCTTGATTAGTAAAACGAACAATTATTAATCCATATCCTTCTAATATTTGTGTCCTTTCTCGATCATAATTTTGCGCTAAATCTGTACTATGGCTTTCCCCGTCTACCTCTATTACAAGGCTTAAATTTGGATAATAAAAGTCAACAATAAAGTTATCTATAGGTCTTTGACGATGTACTCGAAATTGAAAAGTTTTTAAGTAATCATACCATAGCTTTTTTTCTGCTTTCGTCATATTTTTTCTCAGGGTTTTAGCCCTTTCTACCAGTTGTGGATTATAAGGTAAATGGAAATTGCTGATTTTCATAAGTTTGACCCCCCCTAGCCTCCCTTAAAAAGCTACCGTGTACACACAAGTCTTATCAAGTTGCCTCATCACGTTTTGATCCCCCCTAGCCCCCCTTGAGAAGGGGGGAATTTTTCTTAAAGTCCCCCTTTTTCTACGCCGAAGGCGCATCCCCGAAGGGGTTTAGGGGGATTTAGGGGGATCTAAAACGTTTTGCTACTAAAAAGAGGACTCTAATTCCTAGTTTCACTGAGCAACGCCCAAATTTTTCTTGTGGGATGGGTGTCCCCACTCATCCCCTAAAAACCAATGGCTTTGTCAAAGCGGAGAATTTCCAAACTGCGATCGCCATAAACTCCCTCTATTTGCTGACGACAGCAGTCAATGGCAAAATCGTCAAGTTCTTCTGGCTCAATTTCGTACATATCCTGAAATATTTCTGGTTCTACACGACAGAACCGGGGACGATTTGCATAGATACTGCATTCTCGGCTGGTATGATCGAAGTTAATACACCATCCGCCTTCGCCTACCATGCTCAGGTATAGTTCTAACTCGGCTGGTGAGAGATACTCTGCTAAATCTGGACGCTCTGCGGGGTCAAGGTTACAACAAGCCCCACATTGTTTAACACATTGCCAGTTTGCCATTTTATTGCTTTTCCTATAATTTTGTTAAGTAAATTAAATCTAACAGCCCACGGCCAGATATGATTAATGGCGAGTTTTGCAACTGAGTTTCTGTATCTATTTTGAAAAATTAAGAGGACAAGGGAAAAATGTTTGATACTTTAAGCAATCTTAATTGGGAAGTCATCTTCCAACTAGCTTCCGTTGGACTAATCATCATTGCTGGCCCAGCAGTAATCTTTGTACTGGCGTTTCGCAACGGCAATATGTAAACGGCAGAGTGCTGAGTGCTGAGGATATTGAACACTCATAACTCAGGACTCAGCGGACACTGAGCGTAGTCGAAGTGTGCCGATAATGCCTGAAGAGCAGCGTGGATAATGTTGTCATACTGTGGTTGAGATAAATCAACCTCTTTGGAGTCTTGACGATTTTTGCCTAATAGACCATTTGTATGTCCTGGTTGCATGACTAAAACTTTGCCTTCAGGATTTTTAATTCTTAATTCTGATAAAACATCATTTTTATAGATACCACAAGTATAATTTCGCTGCTGGTATTGAAAGTTAGCTTTTAATGGACTAGCAGAGGACTGGTTAAACAGATGAGATAGTGTTAGCTGTGGGGAATTAATGGCTGGCTCGCTAAAATGCTCATTGGGAAGTCTCACACCGAGTAATTCTAACTCAATGGTAGTATTGCCGTTGAAGTGATTCTCTCGCAGCTTGTAAGCAATATCGACTCGCGGCGGTAAGGGAAAATAGTCGCCCCAACGCCAGGCGATCGCTTTAATTTTATACTGTTGATCATGAATAGTTTGGCTCAGTGTCAATTTAATGTGACCTTTACCCACGATTTTTTGCTCAATGACTTGCACCCCAGATGTCCAAAATAAGGGGTCGGGGTTCTCCATACCACAGGGATGTAGAGCATTAATTTGTTGGTAAAGCTGCTGATTAAGTTGATGTAGACCAGCTTCAGCATCAATTCTGAGTAGTGGTTTCAGGTGTTGTAGTTCTAGACACTGATTAGCAAACTCAGATAAACGCGATCGCAATATCTCCAAATTCTCGGCTGGGAAAGAAAAACCGCCGGCGGCTTTGTGTCCGCCAAATTTACCTAGCAAATCGTGACAATATTGTAACGCTTCAAACACGTTAAACTCAGGAATTCCACGAGCCGAA
Source organism: Anabaena sp. CCY 0017 (assembly GCF_963920885.1). NCBI lineage: Bacteria > Bacillati > Cyanobacteriota > Cyanophyceae > Nostocales > Nostocaceae > Anabaena > Anabaena sp. CCY 0017. The sequence goes on from NZ_CAWUDG010000024.1 coordinate 33,132, forward strand.
CCCCGAATATGTCCCTCATCCTCATAAGTGCCAATAAATACAGGCACACCGTAGCGTTCCACCAAGCGAGAGGCGACAATCCCAATTACACCGTGATGCCAATCCGGTCGCACAACCACTAATACACGGTGTTTGGGGAGAGAAGATACAAACACTTCTTCTACATAACTTATTGCCTCTTGTTCAATTTCCTCGCACATTTGCTGACGGCTAATGTTTGTTAACTCACATTGGGTAGCACGTTCTAATGCGATCGCCATATCATCAGTAGTTAATAATTCAATCACAGTCTGAGGATCACCAATGCGACCAATAGCATTAATGCGTGGCCCCAAGCGAAAACCAATATCTTCAGGCTTTAAAGATTTGGCAGATGAGACAGAGGTCTTTCCCTCTGCTCCCTGCTCCCCTACCCTTCGGGATGCTACGCAAACGACTGCGCTCAGGGCAAGCCTGCTCCCTGCTTCTTCGCGCACCTGCAACCCAGCTACTTGAATTAACGCCTTAATTCCTGGTAAATCAGATTTAGGTAAATGCTTTAAACCACGTTTGACCCAGCGACGGTTCACCCCCGTTAAAGGAGCTAAGTCTGCAATGGTTCCTAGTGTAAATAAGGCTAACATCGGCTGAACTAAGCCTTTAATCTCTCCTAACTGTTGCGCTAAAGATACCGCTAAAATGTAGGCGACACCTACACCCGCAACACTCCGATAAGGTGAAGATTCGGCGATTAGTTTCGGGTTGAGAATGGCGTTAGCTGGGGGAAGTTTTGGGGGGATGTCGTGGTGGTCTGTGACAATCACATTCAGACCGAGTTCTCTAGCTCTAGCAATAGGTTCATAAGCAGAAATCCCATTATCTACAGTGATAATTAGTTCTACACCTTCACTGTGAAATTCTTCGACAATGCGGTTATTAATTCCATAACCATCGTGCATCCGGCTGGGAATAGCATAATTTATTTGCGCCCCTAAACTGCGAAGACTACGCAACAGTAAGGCCGTGCTAGTCATACCATCAGCATCATAGTCACCACAAATGGCAATTTTAGCTTGGGATGCGATCGCCTGTTGCAATAACTCCACACTCGCTGCTAAATCGGGAAATTCTTCTAAGGGTGAAGGTAAGACTAAAGACTCTGGATTTAAAAATCCTAGTGCTGCTTCTGCTGTTGTAATACCACGATTAATCAATAACTGACCAATAATCGGGGAAACATTGGTCATCATCGCCAAATTTTGGGCAAATTCTGGTTGCTGGGGATAAATTTCCCAGCGCTGATTAGGTAAATGCTTATCAGGTGTGATCGGTTTTGGGAAAGCTTGATCTAACATCAATTATCAGTTGTGAGCAAGTCTAGGTAGGGGCGGGTTTAGCAATATCCCCGTTAATCATCAAGGATATCTGTGAACCCGCCCCTACTCATAACATTTTTTGCTCACTTAAAATACATCAACCCGACCATCATTCAGGATATACACAGAGCGATCGCCTGGGAAACTCTCATTAGGACGTAATTCCACTTGTAATGTCCCAAAGTTAGGTTTCGAGACATTCGCTTTTATCGATAAACCCGTATCATCCCAAAAAATCAGAGAAATATTTGGTTTTGTCCCGTGTCCATGCTCCAAAATTAATTCCTCTCCTGGTTGTAGGGAAATAGTATCAGTGGCGGCTGGTTTTTGTAATTTCAGCAAGCGGGGAGTGCGATTAACAACTTGAACTCTAATGAATTGACCAGGCGTAAATTGCATGGGACGCGGACCACAGTTAGAAGCGCAAGTTCCCGCTAAGGTGACTTGTGAAGCATTAGTTGATGTTAATAGTAAAGCTGTAGCGATTAAAGTTGCTGGTATTAAGTTAGTCATTTAACTCATGTTTATAAGAATACACTAGCCTAACACCGCACTCAGAAGTTTGAGTAGTGGTAAATTTATTTGATTAACGCTCTTAGAGAGAACCACCTCTGGGTTAAATACCGCAATTCGTCTAATTGTAGGGGCGGGTTTAGAGATATGATTCATGATTAACCAACATATTTGTAAACCCGCCCCTAATCGTTGAACTACTCCCCCTTCATCTATTGCCAAGGAAAGATTTCCAAATGAACTGTTGCTTTATTCCCCAAAACCTTTTTCCCTCGTTCAGGTAAGACAATATCAGCTATAAAACCATTTGCATTAGGATTAGGATTTATGGGAATGTGTGGTGTTTCATTTTCATAATTCCAGGCGTACTTAGCCTCATATACACCATCTAGGACTGTGACATCGACAATGAGATAGTCAGACCAAAGAGGTAATTGATCTATATGGCTACCAAATAGCCAGTCTCGCTCTTTTTTGACAAAGGAATGCAATGCTAATTTAATCGCATATCTGCACGTACCATCACCACTAGCTGAGTAACTGGGAACCATGAAAGCTGTAAATAGTGGAATGGGTTTTTCCCTAGTTAACTCTAGTGTGATGGGACAATAATGATCAATTGCTTGTTCATGTATAGCAACAGGAAGACCACGCAAAGCAGATCGGACTTCCATCTGATAAAAAGTATCTTTGCGATCGCTTAATGCGACCTGATTCAGAGACAGTTTTACTTTAATATCACCAAATAAAAATCGTTGCAGATTTTGATAAGCTTCTTCCGAGTTGACCATTCCATAACGTCCACCATGAGTCCGATAAATATAGGCGCGATGCGATCCTCTGACATAGGCTTTTTCAATCTGAACCAGACCATCACTTTGAGGTCCGACAGTCTTCTGTGCAGCACCAAAAGCTACATCGTAATCACGGGCATTTGTACCAATAATACAAAAAACTCGGTCTGTGGGAAAAGCGTTATCAAGGCTTTGGGCATCAAAATTATCAGGTAATAAAAGTTTTTGCTGTGGTTTAGGTGTTAAATATTCATACATCCGCCGGGGGCCAAAGTCATCACTATTATTTAATCTGAGTGTGTCTCTAATTTTTTCGAGTATGCCACCACCGAGTTGAAAATGAATGCCACCATGAGGTGTACCATAAGTAAATAACTTATCAACGTGATCAATAGCTTTCTCGTTATTTTCGGGATAAATCTTTTGCATGAGACTGCGACAAACAAGACCCCCCATAGAGTGGGCAATTAAGTAAACTTTATTAGCACCTGTCTTAGATTTAACAGTCTTGATCAAGTCTCTTAAACGCTCTGCTATTTGCTCTATTGTCAATCTGATAGCTGTCTGAGAACCAAAGCTTTCGGTGGTTTCATCATAAAAGCGGTAGATCCAAATAGATTTTGGGTTTTTGCTCAACTGCTGATCATGATGGTCGAAAACAGGACGATAACCGTGATCAGTTATTAGCCGTAGCAGTGGACTCTCGAAAAAAAACTGCTCTGGATTTCCTTGCACACCTACCCGAATATGTGCCGAGCCATAATTGAATCCATAAAACGGATCTTCAACCGCTTCCTCAACGTTTCTATCTGAGCCAGCATATCCACGCACATAGATAATTGGTAAATATTTCATTTCTTCTAAAGTTAAATTTAGTTTGCAGCTACAGTTGCAATTAAAAACTATCAGAAGATAGATTTTTTGAGATGAATTTGTTAGATTTTTTATTATTATTTGGGCTGAGATCAGCAAATTGAGCATTTGCCGCCCCAAAATAGTAGGGCAATGACATTACAGGTATTTTCAGGTAAATAAACCACACGTTAGGGGCGCAAGGCCTTGCGCCCCTAGGACAGATTTGGTTCCAATACATGAAAACTGACGTAAAAACTAGTAATTCGTCAAATTTTAACTGTATTTAATACTACAGCTATCATTTGAAAATACATATATAGTTAAAAAACATCTATCTAAAGAGATAAATATTGCAATTTAATGAAAAACTGGATCACGAAATCTGACTGTTCACGGGATCTGGCAAACCCCTCTCCAAACCTCTCCCCTGCAAGGAGAGAGGCTTTAAATTTTCCCCCTTCCCTACTAGGGAAGGGGGTTAGGGGGTTAGGTTCCGCGTTAGCTTTTCCACATAACGTGAAAAGTCGGATCACGAAATTAGTAATGTGCATAATCTTAGTGTGCAATTTGCTACTCAATATTAATTACGCAGCAGCCAGCCAAGTTTCCTCTCCTGATGTGCAGCAATTAACCCTACTCCCAGAAATTGAGAACTTTGGGAACAATATGAAGGAAGATTGGCCTCGATTTCGTGAGGTAATTAAAGCCACAGATAAATTAGCAGGACTGTTCACTCTATATTCCAGTCAGGAATCCGGCAAGATTTACTGGGAAATTACACCAGAACAACTAAATAAAAATTACCTGGCGACAGTGACATTAGAATCAGGTATTGGCGAAAGTGGTCTTTATAGTGGCTTACCACTTTCTGACTTTCTCTTCTACTTTCGGCGAGTCAATAATAATTTACACTTTGTGGTGCGGAATGTGAAATTTCGTGCAGAACCACATCAACCAGAACAGCGATCGCTTGCTCGTTCATTTAGTGACTCGGTTCTGTATTCGCTGCCAATAGAAAGTATTGATTCATACAGTAAAAATATTTTAATTAATCTAGATAATTTGTTAATGCAGGATTTTCCTGGATTAACCCCCTTATTAAAATACTCCTTACAGGCTGATTATCGCCTAGAACAAAGCAAATCTTACTTTGGTGCTATCAACAGTTTCCCAGAGAATCTAGAAATTGATGCAATTTACGGGTTTTCCTCACCAGACGGAGCAAATTTAATTACCTTACCTGATAGCAGAGCGCTGACTCTGCAAGTACATTACAGCTTTTCCCAACTCAAAGAAAATAACGGTTATATTCCCAGACTTGCTGACGACAGAGTGGGATATTTTATTACAGCTTTCCAAGATTTTGCTGACCATAACGACTACAAACCATTTGTACGTTACATCAATCGTTGGCATCTAGAACCATCCGACCCTGATGCACCTATATCTCCACCGAAAAAGCCGATTGTGTTTTGGATTGAAAATGCTGTTCCCCTGTCTTACCGTGACGCAATTCGTGAAGGTATCTTAATGTGGAACAAAGCATTTGCCAAAGCCGGATTCCAAAATGCCATTGAAGTCCGACAAATGCCAGATGATGCTGATTGGCAACCAGCAGATATCCGCTACAACACGATTCGCTGGTTCAATTCTCTGGATGCAGGCTTTGCTAGAGGGCCAGTGCGCGTCAACCCGTTAACTGGGGAAATATTGGATGCAGATATTATCGTAGATGCCAATATGGTGCGCTCAATTCAGCACGAATATCGCGCCTTGATGGCAAAAAACCAATGTCCAGGTAATTTATCTGCAATAAGCAGCTTATCGAATGATATCTGTTATGGGATGGAGTCTTCAGAGCAAGCAGCGATGGGGGCGTTAGTGTTATCAATTTTGCAAAACACTACACCGAGTAGTGAAGCAATGCAGGATTATGTCCATCAATATTTACGTTCTTTAATAGCTCACGAAGTTGGGCATACTCTCGGTTTACGCCATAACTTTCAGGGTAGCACCATGTTAGCACCCGAAGATTTAAATAATCCCGAAATCACTCATACCAAAGGTTTAGTAGGTTCGGTGATGGACTATTTACCTGTGAATATAGCACCACAAGGAATCGTGCAAGGTGACTATTTTCCCGTGATTGTTGGCCCTTACGATGAATGGGCGATAGTCTATGGTTATAAAACTAATCTTCACCCAGAATTAGAGAAAAGTTTTTTAGAAGAGATTGCTTTAGCATCGCCTCAAGCTGAATTATCTTACGCCACTGATGAAGATATTTGGGATATTAATCCTTTGGCAAATCTTTGGGATATGAGTAGCGATGTCCTACTGTATTCTCAGGGGCAAATGGATAATGCTCGTGTAATGTGGCAGCGTCTTGATAAGGATTATTTATCACCAGGAGAAAGCTATAGTAACCTACGGGTTTTATTTAATCAAATCCTGAAATACTATTTTCGGAACGCCACCTTATTGCCTCGATATATTGGTGGACAATCATTTCAGCGTCTCCATCTGAGTGATGATCCTGACTGGGCATTTGTACCAGTTTCGCTGCTAAAACAACGTCAAGTATTGACAAAATTACAAGAATATGTTTTTGCTGAAGATGTTTTCAATTTTTCACCGCAATTACTGAATCAGTTAGCACCGTCACGCTGGCAACACTGGGGTAATTCTGTACCCTATAACCGCCTTGATTATCCTATTCACGAAACAATTATCAGGTTCCAAAGCGAAATATTACGATCGCTCTTGGATGGCGATCGCCTGAATCGGTTAAGAGATATAGAATTAAAATCTCCGCCTGGAGAAGCACTTTCTATCCCCGAACTGTTTGACACCTTGCAACAAAGTATCTGGACAGAAGTATTAGCCCCAGAGAAACCACAGACAATTTCCAGTATCCGCCGTTCATTGCAACAAGAACACTTAAATATTTTGCTAGAAATCATATTGCATCCTACAGACACACCCGAAGATGGTCGCACAATAGCTTGGTATAAAATATGTCAACTGCAAAAAGCTATTGATATCAACCTTAAAGAATTTGGTGCAAAACTGGATATTTACACCATAGCTCACTTACAATTTGCAAGCGATCGCGTAAGCGCTGTTGCAAAGCAGATCGCATCACCAAAACATTAAACGCCCAATTAATCTCCCACTAATCGACCCCCGCGCCTTCCAACCAAATCTCCACGTCATCTGCGAGTAACTTCTCTGCTGCTTCCACCATAGATGCAGCGATATCCTTCAAATCTTCGCGATTATTCAAGTAAGTTTTCAGCGCTGACCTGGGGTCAATACTACTACTAGCGGTCAATTCCGGAATTCTGGGTCGAGCCAACTGGCTGACTAATTCTGCTTGAATCGTGTAATTGTGGGCTGGAGTTAAGGCTGTATGAATAGAAGCGCTATCAATTATATCCATCTGTTCCGAACGGAGTTTATAAATTAACCGCACCACAGCATCTTCAATATTATATTTAGCGATCGCTTTCATTAAAGCAGCTTGCGGATCTTCGGCTTTAGATATATCCACCTCTATAGTGCGGAAAGTCCGAACCGGTAAAGGACAAAATTCCCAATGAACGCTTCCTCGCTCCAGTTCTATCATCACATAGCCTTTATCTTCCTTTTCTTCACTAAAATCAACCCGCTCGATACTTCCGGGATAAATCACCGGCGGGTTATTGGATTTATTCAAATTTTGGTGACGGTGGACGTGTCCTAATGCCACATAATCAAAACAAGGTCGCGTCAACAAAGATAGAGGTAAAGTAAAACCCTTACCCACGGCTAAAAAACGCTCGGCTCCTAAAGTCGCATTGTCAGCCATCAAGTGAGCCAAAAGCACAGTTGGAACTTCAGGGTCAAGACGGCGAATTTCTCCTTCTAAAACCACTTTTAACCGTTCTGTTAATAATTCATTGACTTCAGCCAAAGACGATTTTTCTGTTTCCTGACGAGTCATCAAGGTAGAACGGGTGAGCCAAGGTAAGGTAATTACTTGGACTTTGCCATTACGAGTTTCAATACTGTGAGTTGTTACAGTATCACCCACCACAAAACCCTTAACTCCCAAGGTGCGGTAAATATTTAAACTCGCTCCTCCCGTTCCTTGAGAATGTTGGTCATGGTTCCCGACTAACAGCACTGTGGGAATATCTGCATCCACAAGCCGACGAAACTGACTGGCAAAAGCTTCTTGCACATAAGGCGGTGGTGTAGCATCAGGAAAGGCATCACCGCCAAATATCACCAAATCCACCGTATCTTCTAGCGCTCGGTCAATACATCGAGATAATGTCTTGACAAAATCCTCTAATCGTGTATTTAATCCCGTCGCCGGATTCATGCGTCCGTGGGAGAAACCGCTTCCTATATGGATGTCGGAGAGATGCAGGATTTTAATCATATTTCTCAGGTGGTGAACAATTTTAGATTTTCAATTTTTCAATGAGTTGTCTTATTCCTTAAGTTTATGGTGGGTTACGGACTATCGTCCTAACCCACCCTACAAATTGGAGATTTTATTCCTGGGAAGTCTTTTACGGTTTTTCAGGTAAATACTCTCATATTTACGAATAAACTTTACAATATCTTAAGTTTTATAGTGTTTTTGTAGATATTTATGCGGTTACTGATAATTTAAAAGAATCATAAAACTCAGGATTTTACAAAAAATGAATAATTCAAATCTGCCTAATCAATTCGGTCAATCGATGATTATGGGTGCTTTAATCATGTTGACCAGCGTTAGCATTATTGCCATCATGAACGTGTTTTAAGAACTGTAAAGCTAAAAAAGCCCTGCTCAATAATGAGTAGGGTTTTTACATTTATTTACAAAAGTACATTAATCTATCACAATTTGAATTTCATCTAGTTGATTAATTACCACATCCGCGCCTTGGACATGATCTGATTTACCCACCCAGGTAATACCAATACAACCTGCGGCTTTGGCATTACGTGCCATTTGCATATCACCAACAGCATCCCCCACCATCAATGTATGCCGTGGTTCTACGCCCAAAGCTTCACAAGCCTGTAACAACAACACTGGATCTGGCTTACCGGGGCCGTCATCTACTCCTTTTTGCACCTGGATGTAATCAGTTAACTCGTGTCGGACTACAAAATCACTAACTTCGGCTGTGGTTGCGGCGGAAATAATACCGAGTTTTATTCCTGCTGCTGACAAGGACTTTAACAGATCCAAAGTACCTGGAAATAGGGGCGCAGGAGTTGTACCCAAATACTTTTCAGCTTCGTCTAAGGATTGACGAGCTATTTTTAAAGATTCAAACCATCCTCTCCCAGTTTCGGCGATATATGCAGCTGCGGCCACTTCGGTTTCACGACGACTGGCGACGGCGATTAAACCTGCTGGATCTAGGGTATTGCTATTGATGCCAAAGGCCATTAATAAGGGTTCACCAATTCCAGGAATTTGCGCGTCTATCATCCTCGCACCTTTTTGTCCAAGCGATCGCAAGTACGCTTCAGAATCTTCTAATGTGCCATTTTTATCAAAAAAAATTGCCTGGATATTAGAGAAGCTCAGGTTTCTACATTTAATAGTTACCAAAATATTTCACCCTATTTATTCAATTCACCACAAAAAAAGAGGGGTGTTCCCTCTTTAATTAATAGTTTAATAACTACAAGCTTTTGAGCTTTCATTTCAGGCTTATCATTCGCTTTTATTAAATGTAGCGAAGCATTACCCTATCTATAACAGAGTTTAAATCGAGACTTTGCTCAACCTTCATGTTCAACAGTTGCAGGAATCTCTTTTTCAGCCTCGGTTGCTGCTGGGGCTTCTTCTTCCACCGCAGCCACAGCCGATACTTCTTCGGTTGATGCTGGGGCTTCTTCTTCCACCGCAGCTACAGCCGATACTTCTTCAGTTGCTGCTGGGGCTTCTTCTTCCACTGTAGCCACAGCCGATACTTCTTCTTGAGTTTCAGTTGCTACTAGAATTTCTTCCTCAGTTGTAGCTTCTACCGCTTCTTCAGCACTCACAACTTCTTCAGCTTCCGCAGGCGCAGCAGTAATACCTTGCTGTTTAGCTAGCATCTGTTCACGATACTTAGCTGCCATTTCTTCCGCTTTATCATAAACCAAATCACGGTTCTTAATCATATCACCGGGTTCGGGTTCCAACTGCTTGGTAGACAAGGAAATCCGACCCCTTTCTGCGTCCAAATCAATGATCATGACTTTAACTTCATCATTGACATTGAATACGCTATGAGGTGTATCAATATGCTCGTGAGAAATTTCAGAAATGTGCAGCAGTCCGCTTACACCACCAATATCAATAAATGCACCATAAGGTTTGATACCGCGAACTGTACCAATTACCACTTCTCCCACTTCTAAGCGGTTCATCTTACGCTCAACTAGCGCTCGACGGTGGGATAGAACTAGGCGGTTGCGTTCTTCATCTACTTCTAGGAATTTCAATGGTAGTTCTTCCCCTACCAATTCTTCCTTCGGTTTGCGGGTGCTGATGTGAGAACCGGGGATGAAGCCGCGTAATCCTTCAATGCGTACCAATGCACCACCACGGTTAGTAGCAAATACACCAGAACGAACAGTAGCATCTTCTGCTTGTAACTGCCGCACACGTTCCCAAGCCCGCATATATTCAATGCGACGAATGGAAAGGGTTAGCTGACCATCTTCGTTTTCATCGGTCAAGATGAAAAATTCTCTGGTTTCGTTTGATTGTAAAACTTCTTCCGGGGCATCGACCCGGTTAATAGACATTTCTTGTATAGGTATGTAGGCTGCTGTCTTAGCCCCTATGTCAATCAGAGCGCCGCGCGGCTCTATACTGAATACTGTTCCTGGGACAATATCCCCAGGGCTGAAGTGATAATCATACTTGTCAAGTAGAGCAGCGAAATCTTCGTGAGTGAATCCAATTTCTGTAGCGGTTAAGTTCTGATTGACCATGCTAATTTGTTCCTGGTTCTAGTCTCCGTAAGGGTTGTGGCATAGGCGTGATGTATATGCGAAGGCACTAGGCGGGAGGGACACCTACATCTTTTTTTTATCCTAGCGCAGAAAAGCTAGTATTAACACATATTAACTTCTAGATAGAATATTGTATCACATATTCTATAAATTTTTTATTTATTCATATTGCTAATTTCACTCTTCAAAGGTATTGACAAAATTAGATATCCGCCGCTACCACCATTGGTAACAACGGATAATCAGGTTTAAATGCTCTTAAATCTCTGGTAAGAGCAGTCTATTTTTCTTCTTTCTTTTCGATGCGGGGTGGTTCGCGGAATGCGATCGCAAAGAAAAGAACTCCGATGGCCAGAGCCAAAATCAAGATATATGCAACGCTTTCCATATTAAAAGCTCCTGCCTAACCAGCCAGTAATGATAATTTATTCAGTCTTTGAGATATGTGGTAAGGATTGGGTAGTTACATCAAGTATTCCCCAATCCCTAGTCCCCAAAAATTAGAGAGCTTCTTTCCGGCGGGTAGATTTGTCACCCACTTTCTGGAATAGACCCCATTCAACTTGCTCTTCAAGATCCGCTTCAACACCAGCAAAAACGTCTCGGTAGATTGTCCGAGAACCATGCCAGAGATGACCGAAGAAGAATAGCAGAGCGAATACAGCGTGTCCAAAGGTAAACCAACCTCTGGGGCTGGTGCGGAATACACCGTCAGAGTTCAAGGTTTCGCGGTCAAAATCAAAGATTTCGCCACCTTGAGCCTTACGAGCAAATTTCTTCACATCTGCTGGATCTGTAAAGGTTTGACCATTGAGATCACCGCCATAGAAGCTGACTGTGACACCAGTTTGTTCAAAACTATACTTAGATTCTGCCCGACGGAAAGGAATATCAGCGCGGATCACTCCATCAGCATCGGTCAAGATAACTGGGAAGGTTTCAAAGAAGTTAGGGAGACGACGCACGGTCAATTCTCTACCCTTAGCATCTGTGAATACGGCGTGACCTTGCCAAGATTGGGCGATTCCATCACCCTGAACCATTGGACCAGTACGGAATAAACCACCTTTAGCGGGGCTATTGCCGACATAATCATAGAAAGCCAGTTTTTCGGGAATTTCTGCCCAAGCTTCTGCACGGGTTGCACCGTCAGCCATGCTGGTTTGAACGCGACGCTCAATTTCCTGAGTGAAGTAGTTTTGATCCCACTGATAACGAGTCGGGCCAAATAGTTCAATCGGGGTGGTAGCGTTACCGTACCACATCGTACCAGCAACAATGAAGGCTGCGAAGAATACCGCAGCAATACTGCTAGAAAGTACTGTTTCAATGTTCCCCATCCGTAGGGCTTTGTATAGCCGTTCGGGGGGTCTGACTGTGAGGTGGAATAAACCAGCAATAATGCCAACAACGCCTGCGGCGATATGGTGAGCAACAACGCCACCAGGATTAAATGGGTCGAACCCAGCCGGACCCCATTCTGGTGCTACTGCCTGGATGCTACCAGTGACTCCGTAGGCATCAGAGACCCACATACCGGGGCCAAATAGTCCGGTGAGGTGAAAAGCACCAAAACCAAAACAAAGTAAACCAGATAAGAACAGGTGAATGCCAAACATTTTTGGCAAGTCTAGAGCAGGTTCACCGGTGCGAGGATCTCTAAAGAGTTCCAAATCCCAGTAAACCCAGTGCCATACGGCAGCTAGGAATAATAAACCAGAAAGCACGATGTGAGCCGCAGCTACACCTTCAAATGACCAGAAACCAGGATTGCTGGCTGCGTTACCAGTGACGACGCTCCAACCACCCCAGGATTCTGTAACACCTAAACGTGACATGAAAGGCAGGACGAACATTCCTTGCCGCCACATGGGGTTAAGAACCGGATCACTGGGGTCATAAATAGCTAGTTCGTACAATGCCATTGAACCAGCCCAGCCTGCAACTAAGGCTGTGTGCATCAAGTGTACAGAAATCAACCGACCTGGATCATTCAGAACGACTGTATGTACTCGGTACCAGGGTAGTCCCATCGACTACGCTCCTCCTCGATAAATTATGTTTACAAAGCAATTTTATGACCGAGATGCTGAGTCCGGGAACAGTCGCTTAGGTGGGATTAATCCTCCTATTGCGATGCTTTACCGCCATTCAGTGAACTCTCTGAGTTTTTTTATTGCCGGGATCTTGAATTTAACCACAAATTCGTTGATAAATCAGACAATGTGGCTAGTTTGGCAATATTTTGAGACGCTGGGTAGCTTGACTTGATTGAGTCGCGATGATCGCCTGTGTTAATGCCGAGAAATTTTTTATGGAAAAATTTCCTCCTGGTTCTTGAGGAACCTGGCAAACGCCTGTAAGACCTTTGGACATTAGGATATACCACCCTTGAGTCAGCCACCTTTTGAGCATCTACGAAATTGCCAAGCAAAAATGAGAATGTTTTAAAAAGTGTAACTATTTGTGGACTGCTTTGCAAGCGTGTAAATAGATGCGATCGCATAGAATTTCTGTATCGTATAGATACAAATCTCTCTCATAATTTATTTTGCGTATGTCTGGGCTGATCTAAATTTGGTTATTGTGAGATGCAAAAACCCCACCACCAACCCCCTCCCCGCAAGCGAGGAGGGGACTATGATGTACTTCACTCAAGTGCATACGGCTATATTAGTCCGAAATATATTCGCCTATTCGCCTAGCTCAGATGCACCATTTTGGATATCACGAGCTGTTTTTTTAGCACCTTCTACGTATCCTGAACCAAATTCGGTAAAAGCTTCTGCTGACTCTTCCCCAATTTTTTGCAGTCGCTGAATAGGAGAACCTTCTGTTTCACGAGCTTCCTGATTCCATTCCCTGATAGTTTTTGGTCTTTGGGAATCATCTTGCTGTATATCTTGACGGACTTGCTCTTTTAAAACTTGATTATTTTGCCCAAAAGCAACATTTGTCGTTAGCGTCATCAAACCAACTAGGACAACAGCTAATAAGCTTTTTATTTGAACTCCCTGAAATAGGAATTTAATGTGATTCATCGTCCTAGAAATCAAATTCATCATGTCAATACTTTATATTTGTGCTGTTTACAGTTTCAGAATATGTCTGGCTCGTTCCCAATTCAGCTATTTCATTATTGAAAAACTGAACTTATTTTTAACTGAGATTATGAATAATCTCAATAAATAGAATTATTATTTAGTGATGAAATCTGCCAAAACTTTCACTATATTTGAGCCAATCAATTTCTTGAGATTACAAATAAATATTACCTAAAAAAACCAAATTATCCTTCTAACGAAAGATATATATTAGTGATAAAAATATATGTCGCAGGTCTAATTAATGATTTTCGTGGTGATCAAATCTGAGATCATGTCAAACGATAGGCAAAGCCCCACCATAGGCGATCGCCTACAAAAAGCTAGGAATTACTACCAAGTAATTATACGTAAGTAAAATTATTAACTAGGCTTTTCATCGATTTAGAATGGTTTGCTTATTTCTGCTGTGCTGTACTAGTATGTTGCGAATATTTAAGTATTACAGCCACATATCTATAGTATGATAGCTGACTGCTAAATTGAAAAATCTGAATAATATGAGCTGGTTTTCCTTGACTGCAAGACGATGGCGTGGGATTCCCCAATTTTTATCATTGTTTTTTCTGTGTGTACTTTTGGTTGTGAGTTGCGCTCCTCGCCAGCAAACAACGACTTTATCACCTAGTGCAGGTGATGGTAGAATTACTGTCGGTACAACACTGAAACCTAGAACCCTCGATCCGGCTGATACCTACGAATTGGCTTCTTTGGGTTTGGTGTTAAATATGAGCGATCGCCTGTACACTTATGAACCAGGTAGCACGGAAATTAAACCCCAATTGGCGACAGCATTACCCCAAATCAGTGCTGATGGTTTAACTTACACCATCCCCTTACGTCAGGGAGTTGTTTACCATGATGAAACTCCCTTTAACGCCAAAGCAATGGAGTTTAGCATTCAGCGATTTATAGAAAATAAGGGAAAACCCTCGTTTTTATTATCGGATACGGTGGAATCAGTGAAAGCCACAGATGAATATGAGTTAACAATCCAGTTAAAACGACCATTTGCAGCATTTCCCGCACTGTTAGCATTTTCTGGCGTGTGTGCAGTGTCGCCCACAGCTTACGAAATTGGGGCGGGGAAATTTCAGCCGAATACCTTTGTCGGGACTGGCCCTTACAAGTTAGCGCAGTATGGTACAGATTCACTGAGATTGGATGTATTTGAGAAATATTGGGGCGAAAAACCAGCTAATCAGGGCGTGAATGTGCAAATTCAGACTAGCCCAGTGAATTTGTTTAATGCTTTCCGCACAGGTACAGTGGATGTGGCTTATCTATCCCTACAACCTGATCAAATTCGTAGCTTAGAAGCAGGAGCAAAAAAAGGAGATTGGCAAACAATTACGTCTCAGGGTAGCGCTGTTAGTTATATGGTGTTGAACCGGAATCAAAAGCCTTTAGATCAGCCAGAAGTTCGAGCTGCGATCGCTTCCATGATTGACCGTCCACTAATCAATGAACGAGTTTTACTTAATCAAGCTGATCCACTTTATAGCATGATTCCCACTACTTTTAATGTTTCTCAGCCATTATTTAAAGACAAATATGGCGATGCTAACTTTGCTCAAGCTAAAGAATTATTAACTAAAGCTGGTTTCTCCAAAGAAAATCCCGCAAAAGTGCAAATTTGGTATCCTTCTAGTTCAGCTAGTCGCAGTTTAGCAGCACAAACCCTGAAATCTTTGGCTGATCAACAAATGGAGGGATTACTGCAAATAGAAATTAGTAATGTTGAAAGTGCTACTTTCTTTAAAGACATTTCCAGGGGTATATATCCCGCAGCTTTGGTTGATTGGTATCCAGACTTTTTAGACCCAGATAATTATGTCCAGCCATTCTTGTCTTGTGAAAAAGGCTCGAATGCTCAAGGTTGCGAAGATGGAGGTAGTAAAACTCAGGGTTCATTCTACTATAGTGAAGCAATTAATAAACTTATTGCTCAACAACGCCAAGAGCAAAACCCCGCAACGCGTCAGCAAATTTTTACAGAAATCCAAACGCAAGTAGCGAATGATGTGCCTTATATTCCTTTGTGGCAAACCAAAGACTATATATTTGCTCAAAATGGTGTAAATAATGTGCAACTTGACCCTACGCAGAATTTAATTTATAAAACCATCACAAAACAGTAAAATCTGAGATGTTTTTAAAGGGCGGGCTAGAAGCCCACCCCACAATATTTATCTCTATTCACCTCTAAGCAGGTAGGCACAAATAAACCTAACTATGTAACAAAATGTAAAATCCTCAAAACCCTTGCGTATCGCTGAAGCGAAAGCTACGCTAACGCGTAGCGTCTCCCCTTGGGAGAAGGAAAGAAAGATAAAAAGAAAGGTATGAAAATTACGAACTACGAATTACGAATTACGAATTAAAATATGTCTCGATCTAAAGCTTTACAATATTACATTGCTTCTCGGTTAGTTCTGGCTCCACTGCAATTGTTGACTATTATTACCATTGTATTTTTATTACTACGAGCCACACCAGGAGATCCCGCAGATGCGATTCTGGGCGGACGTGCGCCTGAAGCCGCTAAAGAAGAGTTACGCCAACAATTAGGTTTAAATCTTCCTCTGTGGTTACAGTATTTGAATTATCTGGGAAATTTACTGCGCTTTGATTTGGGGACTTCTTTAACCAGTCGGGGACAGTCCGTTTGGGACATCATCGGCCAGTATTTCCCCGCAACTGTGGAGTTAGCTGTATCAAGTATGGCGGTAGCTCTGATTGTCGGTATTTTGGCGGGTACTCTTTCGGCTTCTCGTCCTGGTACTTATTTTGATATTGGGGGGCGATTATTTGGTATTATTACTTACGCACTTCCGATGTTTTGGGCAGGAATGCTTTTACAGTTAATTTTCTCAGTTCAACTGGGTTGGTTTCCCAATTCTAACCGTTTTCCGCCGAATCTTCCGGCTCCTACTGCGATCACTGGACTATATACCATTGATAGCTTACTGACGGGAAATTTCAGTCAGTTTTTTATATCTTTGCATCATTTAGCCCTTCCTAGTCTGACTCTAGGAATTTTGCTCAGTGGGATTTTTGAACGCATTGTGCGCGTAAATTTAAAGGAAACTCTCAAAGCAGATTATGTAGAAGCCGCTAGAGCCAGAGGAATTGCTGAAAATAAAATTTTAGTCTCCCATGCCTTGAAAAATGCCCTAATTCCAGTAATTACTGTCTTAGGATTAACTTTTGCATCTCTGCTGGGTGGGGCAATTTTAACTGAGGTGACGTTTTCTTGGCCTGGTTTAGCAAATCGCCTTTATCAAGCCATTTCTGACCGAGATTATCCCACTGTCCAAGGAGTATTAGTATTTTTTGGGGCAATTGTTGTCACTGCCAGCATTTTAATTGATATTCTCAATGCTTATGTAGATCCACGTATTCGCTATTAATTGTCAATCACTGTAGTAGTCGGCAGCAAGCTGAATCTGCATATACATTTTTCCTGAATCCCTCGTAAATCCTGTGTATCTACCTGTGTTCATCTGTGGTTTTTTCCAGAGATTTTCATAAAACCTTGCTATCGTTGAAATTACCAAATGTGCCGTTTACTTGCCTACTTGGGTTCGCCTGTGAGTTTAGAGGATATTCTGTATAAACCTGAGCATTCTTTGATAGTTCAGAGTTACCAACCTCGTGAAATGACTTCTGGAGTTGTGAATGCAGATGGCTTTGGTGTGGGTTGGTATCACAGTCAAAAACATACAGACCCATTTACGTACCGAAATACACTCCCGATTTGGAATGATTTAAATCTGCCTCATCTTAGCCGTTATGTAGAATCTAAATGTGTACTTGCTTATGTTCGCAGTGCTACACCTGGACAAGCGTTAGATTTTGCTAATTGTCAGCCGTTTAATTATCAACAACAACTATTTATTCACAATGGATACATTGAGAATTTTCGCAAAACATTACACAGAAAAATCCGCAGTATATTAAGTCCTGATTTTTACGAACAAATTAATGGTAATACAGATTCGGAACACATCTTCGCGTTGTTACTTTCCCAAAGTCAAATCAATAAACATCGACCTCCAGAATCTGCTTTACGCAACACCTTAGTAACATTATTAGAAATGGCAAAACGCCATCAAGTTCAGGCTTCAGCCAACATCGTCTTTAGTGATGGAAATCGTCTAATTGCTTCGCGCTTTTCTACCAATGTCCCTGCTCCATCGCTATATTATTTAAAAGATCATCAAAATTTTCCTAAATCTGTATTCATTGCTTCCGAACCGTTATTTACTGGTAATTGGACTGCTTGTCCAGAAAATAGCATTATCAGTGTGGAAGAAGACTGTGATATCCAGATTAAACCAATCTAGTGTGAAAGAGGCTCTGTTTTGCGACCTTGTTGAATGTCGTCTCAAAACCTTACAGCTGTTTGAGGCTATGGAGCAATCTACATTTTGTAGTCAGCCTCATCCTGAGTTTAGTCCCGTTGGTTGGCATTTAGGACATATTGGTTTTACAGAGTCTTTATGGTTATTAGAACACAGTGCGGGTTTACCCTGTTCATTCCCCCAATACCGGAAACTATTTGCGGCTGATGGTTTACCTAAATCACAACGTGTAGAGTTACCTAATCTACAGCAAACGCTTGATTACTTAGAGACAGTGAGAAAAGATGTTTTGCAACGCCTAGAAGTAGTTGATATTGCAAAAGAGGAACGTCTTTGGCGCTTTTTAATTCAGCACGAAAGCCAACACTGCGAAATTATCAGCTTTGTGCTGGAATTAATGAAATGGGAAAAGGGGAAGATAGAAAATATTAGTTATACGTCTTCCAACAATAATATTACGGAGATGATTCTCATCCCGGCTGGTGAATTTGAACAGGGAAGTAATGATATATATGCTCTGGATAATGAGCGCCCTGCACATAAAGTATATTTAAAGAGTTATTATATTGACCGATATCCGGTGACTTGTGGACAGTATAGGTTGTTTATGGAGGCTGGAGGCTACCAAGATTCTCAGTGGTGGTCAGACGCTGGGTGGAAATGGCGAGAAACTGAGCAGGTGATTAAACCACTTTACTGGTCTGGTGAGGGCAATTGGGATAATCATCCTGTGTGTGGTGTGAGTTGGTATGAAGCCCAAGCATATTCACGGTTTGTGGGAAAACGGCTACCGACAGAAGCTGAGTGGGAAAAAGCCGCTAGCTGGGACGCAAAAGCTGGTTGTCGTCGCATCTATCCTTGGGGGGATAAATCACCAACTTCGGAAAATTGTAATTGCGATCGCCTCATTGGTCATACTACACCAGTGGATGCCTATCCAGAGGGACAAAGTGCATACGGTTTATACGATACTCTAGGCAATGTCTGGGAGTGGACTAGTTCCTGGTTTGATGGTTACGACGGTTTCCAGAGTTACCCTTATATTGGTTATTCCCAAGTTTATTTTGACAAAAAGCACCGGGTTTTAAAAGGCGGAAGTTGGGCTACACGCCATTGGGGACTGCGTAATAGTTTTCGCAATTGGTATTATCCGGGCGTTTACCAGATTTTTGCTGGGTTTCGGTGTGCTAAATGAATGTGTTAAGACGCGATCAATATGAGACGCGATGAATCGCGTCTCTACAAGGCATCGATTTTTATGAGAAAATCCTTAAAGATGGCTTAAAAGCTTGATTAATCTGGCTCAGGCGTGATGTTATGAGCTAAGGCTATGTGTTTCACTGGCTAAAGTAAAGGTTTGCCCTAAAAAGAAACCTAATATACCAATTCGGCAAAAGAAGGCTATATCCCTTTCTTAATTACGAATTACGAATTGGTATTCTACATAATGGAGGTTAAATGTCAATATCTAAAGCTGCTGGCAGCAAAATTGCTTCCCCAAAAAGCATTGAAAAACGCTTGCGGATCGAGCGTTTGGTGACAGTGAATGAAATAGTCACATTTGATACTGGAAGTGATGTGATTCAGGGACTAACTCAAACACCCAAAACCCTTCCCACCCGATACCTTTATGATGATCGTGGCTCGGAGCTATTTGAGCAAATCTGTGAATTACCAGAATATTATCTGACACGCACAGAAACGAAAATTTTACAGCAGTATGCTAGTGAAATTGCCAGAATAACTGGCCCTTGTGAATTGGTGGAACTTGGCAGTGGTAGCTCTACTAAAACCAGAATTATACTAGATGCTTACCAGCAGCTAGGCTACCCCATGCTATATGTACCCATTGATGTGAGTGCGGGGATATTAGAAAGTAGTGCTAGACAGCTATTAGCAGATTATCCTTCTTTACAAGTTCATGCACTTGCTGGAACCTACGAATTAGCCTTGGCAAAAATTCTGCCATCAGAATTACCCAGTCGGCTAATTGGTTTTATTGGCAGCACTTTGGGTAATCTCACGCCCCAAGAGAGTGATATTTTTATATCTCAAATTACAAATGCTCTGCAAGTAGGGGAGTATTTTTTATTGGGGATAGACTTACAAAAGCCCAAACATATATTGGAACCAGCTTATGACGATAGCCAAGGTGTGACGGCGGCTTTTAACTTGAATATTTTGGAGCATTTAAATCAGCGATTTGAGGGTAATTTTGACACAACGCAGTTTGAACACTGGTCGTTTTATAACGAAACCGAAAATCAAATTGAGTCGTATTTACGCAGTTTGCGATCGCAATCTGTAGAATTACACGCTCTCAACCTCACGGTTAACTTTGCTCTTGGGGAAACTATTCACACGGAAATTTCCCGCAAATTTGATCTGAAAATTATACAACAACAACTCACAGCACGGGGTTTAGTACCCCTGAATGTGTGGACTGATCCTAATCAGTGGTTTGGTTTGTTGCTTTGTCAAAGGCAAGCATAAAATCACCCCACCCCCAACCCCTCCCCGCAAGCGAGGAGGGGAGTTAAAGTGCAGCTTGGGTTGAGGTTCTCCGGGGGCAAATTACCGGACTATATCTAGGCAGTTCTGAGTTTTATTAGCAAATTTGCTGCAACTTTGCCAAACGATACAAAAAAATGTCCCACTTTTTGCCAAGATAATATTACTATTTTCCAAAAAATAAACTAGCAATAATCGGCATGAGTGAAAAAATAATAGAAAGCAACGGGAAAGGGTTTCTCGTTCTACTTTTGCCAATCTCTTTTTTGATTATTTTCCTGGTTGCTACCTGGAGAATTTTACTGGCAATTCTGATGCTGGCAATTGGGTTCCAAGTTTGGCAACAATATCAATGGCAACAGTGGTCTGGGCAAGTTAATCCGGTTTTCCATGAAATGATTCGGGAAACTCAAGGAAAAATTACGCCAATGGATTTGGCACTGAGGGGAAATTTTTCGGGGACAACGGCAAAACGCTATTTAGATAGTAAGGCTAGTGAATTTGGTGCCAGTGTACAGAATTCACAAGAAGGCGGTGAGGTTTATTACTTTATGACTGCCAGTATTCTGGGGGATATCCTTGATAGTAGTGAACCTGTTGAAGCGCTTCCCTCTCAACCAGTTACTAAAACTGCGCGTTCGCTTTTAGCCGCACCAGAACCCCAACCAGTGGAGTCAGAACCAGAAACCGCAGCACCAAAACCAGAAACCCATCAAGAGGTTGAGCGATCGCTAGAAAAGCAGTTAATGTTTGGTTCTTTGATCCAATCAGAACTTGCCAAACGGTTAAATGTTTATTCCAGCACAGTTTACAAACGTCGCAATGATCCAGAGTTTCCAGAGTGGTGTCGTAACAAAGACCCTGATGGTATCGCCTGGACATACTCGGAAAAAACCAAGGAGTTTTTCCCACTGGAGGAAGGTTAACAAAGAAGCTGGGGGGCAGGGTGCAGGGTGCAGGGGGGGAGAAACTTACTCAGCACTTTCTTCACTCTCTTGTACAGACGCGATTGATCGCGTCTCCCCACTCAGCACTCAGCACTCAGAACTTTCCTACGGCTTCGGTGATGGAATTTAACTGGTTTTTTTCCAGGTGTAAAAGCAAACCTTCGAGAATTCGCCTGACCATCATCGGACCTTCGTAAACCCAGCCTGTATAGACTTGAATTAAACTTGCGCCCGCAGTGATTTTTTCCCAAGCGTCTTCTGCGGTAAAAATGCCCCCAACACCGATAATGGGGATTTGCCCTTGGGTTTGCTGCCAAATAAATCGAATTACCTCAGTGGAGCGATCGCGTACTGGCGCACCACTAATTCCGCCTGCTTCCTCCTGGGGTGATGTGCCTGTTTGTTGAATTATTTGAGTTTTCAAGCCATCACGGCTGATGGTGGTGTTCGTGGCAATAATTCCGGCTAGTTGGTAAGTTTTGGCTAAGGTAATAATGTCAGCGATCGCCTCCCATGATAAATCCGGCGCAATCTTGACAAATATCGGCTTTTGTGTTTTATTTTCCTGCTGTAATAAATCCAAGATAGAACCGAGCATGGCAGCATCTTGGAGCGATCGCAACCCAGGAGTATTGGGAGAAGAGACATTCACTACAAAATAGTCCCCCAACTCCTTAAGTGCGCGAAAACTGTTAAGATAATCTACTCCAGCTGCTTCTAAGGATGTAACCTTAGATTTACCCAAATTTATACCTATGGGAATTGACCAGGCTAACTTTTGCTTTTGTTGTGCTAACCTTATTGCCATTGCTGCGGCTCCGCTATTATTAAAACCCATGCGGTTAAGAGCAGCTTGATCCAATTGTAAGCGAAATAAACGGGGGCGAGGATTTCCTGGTTGTGCTACAAAGGTTACAGTTCCTAATTCTGCAAAGCCAAAACCTAGACTAGACCAAATATTGGCAGCAACGCCATCTTTATCAAAACCGGCGGCTAATCCTAAAGGATTAGGAAAATTTAGCCCAAACAAATTTTGTTCGAGGCGTGTATCTTTCAAACACAAGGATTGCTGTAGACGTTGATTTACCCAATGAGCAGAAGGGTTGCTGGCCTGTGATAACCAACTTAAACGATGAATTGTCTGCTGATGTAACCACTCTGGATCTGCTTTGAGCAGATTGAACAATAGAGGACGAATCGCAACTTGATAAATATCCATATAAATTTACCCAGAATTTCCAGCAATTATCCATAGCTATTTTGAGTCAGGATGTTTTTCTGGGCATCTTAATATATTACAAGCTAAGTTGATCAATAATTCAGATGGGGCAGCCACAAAAATCTTTGACCGACGAACAACAGATCCTGGCGTTGTGCAGCATCCTTCAAACCCTGAGAGAAGAGGATGATGTTGACGTTCTGATTGCAAGTACTATTTCCTATATAGAAAAGCAGTTTGACTACAGTTTAATTTGGATTGCACTTTATGATCGTCTTAAGCATACATTATGGGGTCAAGGTGGTGTTACCCCTGACCGCGATCCCAGTTTTTTAAGAAAACGAGTTGTTTTTAATCCCGGCGACATCTTAGAGCAAGTTGTCATTGAACAGGGACCATTAGGGGTAGTAGATTTACGTAAAGAAACCCGTGCTGCCACATGGCAAAAATTTGGCATAAAGTTTAATATTCAGGGAACAATTTTTTGGCCTATTCGCCATAAAGGCCGTTTTTTAGGTTTACTATTACTCGGCTCAGAACGTTGGGGTTACTTACTACCAGGAGACTCAAAGACGCGATTGACAATAGTTTTAGGAGCATTAGGGGCAGTCCTTTATCAAAAAGAGATAGATTCACAGCAAAAGCAAACTAAACGCCCTGACGAACCATTATTAAAATTATTAGAAAACATCCGCATCCTCAATAATTTAGATCAAAGACTCAAAGCATTAGTAGAAGCAACTCATCAATTTGTCTCTCCCAGTCGCACCAATATTTATTGGTTTGACCGACAAGGGCGTTACTTTTGGTGTCGGATGAGCAATCAAATGGCTAATATGGGTCGTATTTCTAATCCTGAACAAGCACCACCAGGCATGACAGTGCAGGAGTTGAGCGAATTGTATTATGCTTTGTCAGTCAATGAAATTGTTTGGATTGGTGATGCTCGTAGTTCTCTCAAAAGCCATTTTACCGCCAAATTGTTACAACGCTTGCGGGTGCGATCGCTTCTAGCAGCTCCGATTATTTGGCAAAAGGATTTACTAGGTTTTTTGGCTGTGGAGGATCATGAACCACGGATTTGGGTAGAGGCGGATAAGAATTTTGTTCAAGGTGCTGCGGGGCTAATATCTTTAGTTGCTCCCATTGACAACATGGAAAGTACCATTCAAAAAATTCAAGATGATACTTATCTGACTAGCCAAGTTGCCCAAGCTATTTATTACAAGCATGAATTTAACGACATTCTCCGTACCTGTGCGACAAAGGTTTTAGAGCGACTATCTGCTACCCGCTTTTTACTATTACTATATGACGTTGACCAAAATAATTATCAAATTATCTACCAAAACCAACCTCATAATCGCCGACCGTTGATATTCGCTTTCAATGAACTGACAGAAGTGGATATTTCTTTATTAAACTCGGCGACAACTGCGGTAGATGTGGAGAAATTAGACGAAGATTTACGGTTTTTTAACTGGCAATCTCCCCTGCTAGAATATGGCGTGCGATCGCTGTTAATTTGTAATTGTACTCAAGGTCATGCACCAAACGCATTACTGCTGATTACTCACGAAAATCATCGCAGTTGGTCAAGTTTAGAAAAAGAATTGCTGTGGGTCGTGGGTCAACAAATTGGTGTAATTGTCCACCAATGGCAACTGCAAACTGATAATGACCAACAAAAAAAGGTATTGTACAGCATTCAGCAATGCCTGCGAGTGCTGGAACAAAGTGAGCAAAGTTCCACAACCGAAATCAGAGCAAAACATCTAGAACGTACTGTACTCGAACAAATAGCTTATGTTCTCGGCTGTCCCTTGGTACTGATGTTATCTTGGTCTTCGGGTCAAACTCATGCAGAAATTATCGAGTCAATTACTGATCATGGATTTGGAATTGCTGCGGATGCAAAAATAAATATTCAATCTGAAGCTTTGATTCAGTGGGCGCTTTCCCAAAATAGTTACCTGAGTTTCTCTGTAGATGATTTACCACCCGAAAGCAGAAAATGGTTGAATGGTTCAGGCATTGGCCAGATTTTAATCATCGCCTTACGTACTGCTGCTGTTTATGAACCTACAGCCGTGGTGGTAATCGCAGACCATCGGCAACGTCAATGGTCACAAATTAACCTCAATGCCATAGAAACGCTGGTGAATCAGTTAGCTTGGTCGCGTCGTCAACAGCAAATTACCCAA
The DNA here is from genome assembly GCF_963920885.1 of Anabaena sp. CCY 0017. Lineage (NCBI taxonomy): Bacteria > Bacillati > Cyanobacteriota > Cyanophyceae > Nostocales > Nostocaceae > Anabaena > Anabaena sp. CCY 0017. The sequence continues at coordinate 58,003 of NZ_CAWUDG010000024.1, forward strand.
CTGTTAGAGTCTACTCACAAAGAATTACAACAACTCAATTGGTATAAACATAGTCGTCTTGAGGAAATTCACAGAACAACAGCGTTGTTACTGGGACAAATACATGATTTGGGTATTCCTAGTAATGATTTGACTCGCACACGTTACCAGTTACTATTGCGACAGTTAGACCAGACAACCGCTTCCATGAGTGGATTGCTCAAACTGGAACAATGGCAGTTACATAAGAGTGTGGAAACTATGCCTATCTCCAGTTTACTCAAGCGATCGCTTGAACGAATCGAAACTTTACTGGAGCAACACAAATTATGGGTAGGTGTGCATGGTTTGGGACAATCAGGTGCAGAACCCGAAATAGTCAGTACTTCTTCATTTCTCCCAGGTATTCAAACCTCAAGCTACCCCTCCTCAATGGCTATCTCTGGTGATATAGTCAAAATTGAATTAATCCTGCACGAATTATTAGTATTTGCCTGTCACCGTTCTCAAAGCGGGGGCAGAATTGATATCTGGTGTCGCCGTTTAGATGAGCAATTATTAGAGTTATCGATTACAGATAATGGCTTCATTGAACCAAAACTTCTAGCAGCACTACATCACAATACACCTAAAGATGTGCTAGCACTTTCTGTAGTCAATGAACTTCCCGGCTTACATCTGCGGATCTGCCAAAATCTTATGCAGGAACTAGGAGGAGAATTGTATATCTATCAGTTACCAGACCGCCGAGTAGTCAGCCGCTTACTGTTGCCATTAGCTGCCAAAAATTTCTAGCTTGAACAAACTCGTTATATAATTTTCCATTGCTCTCAAAAATCTCACTCAAATTTGCAGGGTATTCATCATGGGACGAATTCGTTCTAAATCAGACCTACCTACAAAAATGTGTCCGGTATGTCAACGTCCCTTCACTTGGCGAAAGAAATGGCAAGATTGCTGGGATGAGGTGAAATACTGTTCAGAACGTTGCCGTCGCCGCCGTTCAGAGGCTAAAGATTAGAGGCAAAGAGGCAGGGGGGCAGGGGGCAGGGGAGAAGAGGCAGGGGTGCAGGGTGCAGGGGGGCAAGAAACTTACTCAGCACTCAGCACTCCTGTACGGGCGGGTTTACTAAGGATTTTGACGAACCACAGACTGACTGCTTAAACCCCCCCCTACCCACTCAGCACTTTCGTATATAGTGAAACCAACTACAACAACAGACGCAAATAGCACAAGGATTATAGATAAATGAATTTACAGGTGCAACCTAAAGTAATTATTCATGGAGGAGCTGGTAGTTCTCTCCACGGTAAAGGAGGATTAGAGTCGGTGCGTCGGTCACTTTATCCGGTAGTAGAAGCAGTCTATTCTCTTCTACTGTCAGGCGCAACTGCATCTGAAGCGGTGTTGTTAGGTTGCCAAATGTTAGAAGATGACCCCCGATTTAATGCTGGGACTGGTTCTGTACTGCAATCTGATGGTCAAATCCGCATGAGTGCTTCTTTGATGGACGGCACATCAGGGCGTTTTAGTGGTGTAATTAATATTTCACGGGTGAAAAATCCCATTGAGTTGGTACACTTTTTACAAAGTTCGCCAGATCGGGTACTTTCTGATTACGGTGCGGCTGAACTGGCACGGGAGTTACAAGTTCCCAGTTACAATGCTTTAACTGATTTAAGATTACATGAATGGATGCAAGAACGCCAAGATAATTTTAAAAGTACTATGGCTGGTGTGGTCGCAGAACCGGAATTAGTGGAAAGCAGTAATGCAGGACGTGGCACTATTGGTGTAGTCGTTTTAGATTCATCCGGTGGGTTGGCTGTTGGCACTTCTACAGGTGGTAAAGGCTTTGAGCGCATTGGTAGGGTCAGTGATTCTGCTATGCCAGCAGGTAATTATGCTACTAGTCATGCAGCAGTCAGTTGTACTGGTATTGGGGAAGATATCATCGATGAATGTTTAGCCGCCAAGATTGTGGTGCGGGTAACTGATGGTATGTCTCTCAAGGATGCTATGCAGCGCTCTTTTACGGAAGCTAGCAAAAATCAGCGCGATTTGGGTGCGATCGCTTTAGATGCGTCTGGAGCGATATCATGGGGTAAAACTAGCGAGGTTTTACTTGCTGCTTACCATGATGGCACAAGCATTGGCGATACTTTGGAATGGAATAATGGGGAACTAATTGGTTTTTGTTAAGTGATTTTTTTAACGCCAAGGTTCGCGGAGGGAATTACTCATTTTTGGATTAATTCCAGTGCTTGAGTGAGAATTTCTGGTTTGTTAACCATTGCTGCTAGTTCTTCAGCTTCATAACGTCCTTCTAATGTTTCAAGTGCCGCTTTTTTGAGGGCTATCTGATATGCTTGTTGCAGAATATCCATTAATTCTGTCGGATTCAAGTAGTTATCGCCAGATTTGCGGTGCTTGTTTGTTTTGTTGATTTCCCGCACTGCATTTTCTATGGAAATCTCCCAAGAGCGAGTAGAACGGTTTTCAGCTTGTTGTTTAATTAAATGGATGAGTAGAATTACACCATAACTATCAATTTTATTGATTTTGTCACTGAGGCTCATCTCTTCTAACTCATCCACTAATAACAGAGCCTCTGGAATTCTACCTTGTTGTAGAAGTTCTCTCAGTTCTAGTAGTTCTTCCATATTGGATTGAGAATTTTGGTTTCACAATTAATTTAGCTAAATTGACACATCAAAAGTTGTTTGAGTTAACACACTGCCGCACTGAAACAGTGTATATGCAAATATACTAAGTAGGCTTAATTAAGTTGCTAATTTTTCTGTATACTTTCCTAACTGGAGTCTTGATCACGTTTCCAACCTGCGACTTGTATGCAATTAATCGTGAGGAAAGAGGAAATTTAAATTCGCGAGCTTTGGCGAATGAGGTAATTTCGTGCGTCAATGGATCATTAACCTGGAGTACCTTATAAGCAATGTAGCGTTCTCTGTGCTGATAATAGGCTTTAAGATCAAATATATCCGAATAACGGTCGATACTCCCTGCTATTTCCAAGGTAAGCAACGTTCTCATACATTTCCAACAGGTAGAACAGTTCCTTGCTTGGTCGTCACGGACACACACATCAAGTACCTTATATGAGTCTTCAATATCAGCTACACGAATTGTTTTTTCCACACGAGTGTATTGGCTATCTACAGAGAACGCATCTAGTGCTTCGGTGGAAAGGAGAGGAAGTGTAATAGAGTCGCTATAGGCCATGCAGCCGTTATGACCTATTCTAATATCGCTATAAGTGTAAGCAGAGGCATACATAAAGCGTCCGATACCACCCTGCAACATAAGTGCTACAGAGGTATTGCGAGGAGTATGGGTTTGCTGGAAGTTATATCCTTTATAAAAACTATTAAGATTTGAATTAATAGCAATGAAAGGAAGTCCAAGTTGCTCTTCTACGAAAGGCTTTAAACGCGCATAACGCTCTCTAAACAAGCGTTCAGCGCCTCCACCGTGCGAACCAACATTGTTATAAATAAGATGTGTTACCCGAAACCCTGTTGGCACATCTTTCTTGTAATGATGATCTGCTAATAGGGAAAAAGAATCAATACCAGCAGAGAAACCACTTGCTACACCAGCAGCTTTCTGGGATGCAGGTTGCACATCGGATGGGTAGATTTTGATAAAGCGTAGCGAAGGAATAATGAGTTGTAATACTCGTTGATACGTGTCGGACAAATTGTAATATAGTTTCTCGGAGATTGTTCCTGATAGATGAATGTCCTCACCACTTGCCATTGCTGGTATTAGGAGTGCCACCAGCGCTGCATCTGAACGCTCTGAGACAAGATCAGCGTAATCTGCATCCAGAGAATACCATAAGGTTTGATCGCCTTCAGAAAAGCTAACATCTACACGGTACAGGAGACTTTTATCTTCTTTTATAACTTCAGGATTACCAATTTTCATCATTTTACCGAGTAATAGGAATCAGTTCTCATTGGTGGTTTTATTGTCAAGTGTGTTCTTCTCCCAACCTTGTTTAACTACTTGACGACTACGGGCAATTACTAAAGAATTATCAGGTACATCTTCTGTCACAGTTGAACCTGCGGCTACATAAACGTCATCGCCTAGAGTAACTGGTGCAACTAAGACGCTATTAGAACCGGTTTTAGTGCGATCGCCTATGTGGGTAGGATGTTTTTTAACGCCGTCGTAGTTGGCAGTAATTGTACCTGCTCCAATGTTTACTTTAGTACCTGTAATGGTATCACCTAAGTATGATAAATGTGCGGCGTTAGTGCGATCGCCTAACTGAGTATTCTTTAATTCCACAAAGTTACCCACACGGCAATTAGCACCGACTACTGCATGACCACGTAAATGAGCATAAGGGCCTATTTTGCTGCCTGTCTGCACAATGCTATCTGTAACTACAGAATACTGCACAGTCACATTTTCACCCAATTGGCTATTTTCAATTAAACTCCCAGGGCCAATGCAACTCCCGGTTTGAATCGTGGTATTTCCCCGCAAATGGGTTTGAGGTTGAATAATTACATCTGGCTGTAATTCTACGGTGTCATCAATGGTAATGCTTTGAGGGTCGATGAGGGTGACACCAGCCATCATCCATTTTTCCTTGACACGCTTTTGGATAATTTCGTAAGCGGTTGCTAGTTGTAGGCGGTCATTTATTCCCAAAATTTCTTGGTAATCTTCCACGTCAACAGCCATGACTTTGCCGACTTGGGTGACAGCATCGGTGAGGTAATATTCCTTCTGGGCATTATTCGCCTGTAAGTGTGGCAAAACTTTAGCTAAGTCCTGCCAATTAAAACAGTAAACCCCAGCGTTAATTCGAGTATTTTGTTTTTGAGCAGCAGTACAATCTTTATCTTCCACCATTTGCTGCACAATATTTTCACTATCACAAAAAACGCGCCCATAGCCCTTGGGTTCAGTTAGGTGTGAGGTGAGGATAGTGGCGGCGTTGCCATTTTCTTGGTGAGTTTGTAATAGCTGTTTTAGTGTTTGAGTGCGTAATAACGGTATATCGCCATTTAGCACCAGTAAATCTCCTGTGTAACCCTCTAAGTGGGGTAATAATTGCTGAATGGCATGACCTGTACCCAGCTGTTGAGTCTGTTCCACAAACTCCAAGTTAGGGTACTGCATGGCTGCTTTGACTTCCTGTGCTTGGTATCCGACAATCACCATTCGCCGTGAGGGTGAAAGCGGTTCTACACTGTCGAGAACTCTCTCAACTAGCGATCGCCCACCCAAAGAATGTAAAACCTTCGGTAGGTGTGATTTCATCCTTGTGCCGCGTCCTGCCGCTAAAATTGCTACAATTACCATAATTTAGCTATCAGTGAAGTACATTTTTGCGTTTAATATTTTCATATAGCAAAGTGCTAATTGCTGAGTCTAAACCCAGATCAACAATCTCCTAAACTCCTTGACGGTTGCTATATTTAGCCTCAAATCATATCAGTTAATCTAGCCAACACCAAAATCTTCTTGGCTGGAGACATTAAAAGGCGACTTTTTGAAATTCACTCCCTACTATCTATTCCGGGAACGAATAAATTCGATAAACTGCTGTACCAGCTTGGGATTGCGCCAACCTGAATCAGTTTCTTGCTGTATGATATATATTGCTTCTTCTAAAGTAAACGCTTTTTTATAAGGTCTTTCGCTAGTTAGAGCATCGTAAATATCAATTATCTGAAATATTTGTGCTAAGTAGGGAATATCATCCTCTTTTAGTCCATCCGGGTAGCCTGATCCATCCCAGCGCTCATGGTGATGGCGAATAATGGGAATGACACCTTGCATACTACGTAGAGGTAGGCAAATTTTTTCCCCAATCAAAACGTGCTGCTTCATAATCACCCAGTCTTCGGGGGTGAGTTTGCCTTGTTTAAGTAGCACTCCGTCGGGAATACCCACCTTGCCGATATCGTGAAGATAACCACCCCACATTAAATCTCGAATTTTGTAGCGTGAAAGATTGAGGTATTCACCAAAAGCCTGTCCTAGTTTAACTAACCTTTCACAGTGATCGCCTGTATTGGGGTCACGGCTTTCAATCGCCCTAGCAATAGAAAACAAGACTTTCTCAGCGTGGTCTAAGTCTTCATTTAAACGCTTTTGCCGCACTAAAGATTTCACACGCGCTGTTAGTTCTACACGGTCAAAAGGTTTGCTCAGAAAGTCATCCGCACCGACTTCAATTCCCTGAATGCGCGATCGCCTGTCGTTTAAAGCTGTGATAAAAATTATTGGTATGAGTCTAGTATGTTCATCTTGCTTGAGCTGCTGACAGACTGTAAACCCATCCATTCCCGGCATCATCACATCCAGTAAAATCAAATCTGGTTGTTTTTGTTTTACCAATTCCAAGGCGGTAATACCACTGTCAGCCTCGATGACGTTGTACCCTTCCATCGATAAGAGAGCAACGGCAGTCATCCGACTTGCAGTATGATCGTCAACTATTAAAATTGTTGGCAATTCTGAATCAAAACCGTTCACTACTGTAGAATCTGTGGCTGGTGGAGTTATGGGAATGAGTGCATTGTCACCATATTTAATATCATTTTTCATTCTATCAGCAGTTACTTGTGTCTGTTTAATCAGGAAATCACCTGGATATAAGTCTAAGGCAGAACCTGCTAAATCTTTCGATTCTAATACATCATTGGCATCAATATGATCTACTTTGTTGGGGGGGGTAGACTCTCCAAATTGTTCTTCAGTCAGGTCTTTACAGTTGGAATTCCATGCAATCACAAAATTACCCCACTTTTTCAAAAAAATTAACAGTGTCTGACTGCAAAAATAGGTTTAATATTTAAATCAGGTTTTTCTGAAATTGCTTCTATTTGAAGCACTAGAAAATATTGTCATCAGTTAAAGCATCTCAAATCTATGAAACTGGGATAAAAATTCTTTACATAATAAAGTATAAAATTTTATGTGATCTAAACTACTTACTATTCTAGTGAATGAAATTTAAAAAACTTACCCCATTTTTATCATAAATACAAATTTTCTGGAAAATAGCTGAAGATTTATGGCTGAAACCCAATTTTTCGTTTCCCCAGCTTGGCTTTGGGAGCATCTGAACGATCAACATATCGTCATTATAGATTGTCGCTTTTCTCTTGCTGATCCTCAACTAGGAAAACAACAATACCAAGCAAGTCACATTAAGAATTCTTATTATCTAGATTTGAATCAGGATCTTTCCAGTCCGGTAGGTCAGCATGGCGGCCGACATCCTTTACCTAATGTCAATGATCTAGGTCACAAGTTATCAGCAATAGGGGTGGATTCTTCAAAAACTTTAGTTGTTGCTTATGATGATTCACGCTTGGCCTTTGCATCTCGTCTTTGGTGGTTATTACGCTATTTAGGACATGAGCAAGTAGTTGTATTAGATGGAGGATTTACAGCATGGCAAAAATCTGGTTATGTAGTTACAGATGCAATATCGCCACCCAAAAAAGGTAATTTTATCCCCAAAGTTACACCAGAAATGGTAGTAGATATTGAGGCTGTGAGGAGTCGCAAAGATTTACCAAAAGTAGCTTTGGTAGATTCCAGAGAGAGAGATCGCTATCGAGGAGAACGAGAGCCAATAGATAAAATTGCCGGTCATATTCCAGGTGCAGTAAACTATCCTTGGCAGGAAATTACAGACTCTTCAGGTTATCTACTTTCCCCCTCAGAGCATCGCCAACGCTGGGAAAAACTAGAAACAGCCGCAGAGATTTTAGTTTATTGTGGTTCTGGTGTCACGGCTTGTGTAAATTTACTTTCTTTGGAATTAGCCAATATTCACACAGGAAAACTTTATGCTGGTAGTTGGAGTGACTGGATCAGTTATGACTAGTACCGCACGGCGGAATTCGTCGGACGAACAAGCGTTTCATTGATTGGGAATGGGTAGTTTATTTCCTCCTTACTGTACTAAGAAAGAGGATTCCTCAAAACTCACCTAATCGCCAATTGTAGTTAATACCAAAAAACCAACCATCAAAATTAATATTACTGTCTGTAGAACCACCAAAAGTCCAACCACTTTGTAAATTAATGTTGCTATAATCAGATAATTTGTAACTCAAGTTGCCAAATACTTGATGATAATAGTCATTTCGCTGTCGTTGTGTAAAATCTGATAAGTTTACTTGGTAATTCAGACCCACTTGGAGAGGCTGTTGTAGGTCGTAGTTTAAAGAAATTCGCCCAGAATTGATGATGCGACTACGGGTAGTTGGCTCCGCAAAATTTAGTTTAAACTCATAAAAGCTATTGAGCGTTAATTTTGGCGTGAGAGGATCTCGCCTTCCCAAAGACAGCCATAGAGAATTTTCACCTAAGAAGCGATCGCCTGCCTGAAAGCGATCGCTATTAGCATAAAATAACTGTTGATTACTCCAGCCAATTATTCCATACATTCGTGGCGATAGCTGTTGGTAAACATTCAGGTCGAATTTTACTCGGTTGTAATTAAACATGGATTGGTCTACATAGCGAACCATGCTACCGTCAATTGATCCATTGATAAAAGTCTGAGATCCCAAGGGTAAATATACAGAGGCTAGTCTCAGTCCAGCAAAAATTAAACCATCTTCTATGGGATCAACATCAGCAGAAAAAATATTGCTTGTATGGTAATAGCCGAAACGACCTTGTAAATTACCTATAGGTTTAAACTGAGATACAGGTTTTTGTGGCAAAGGTCTCTCACGCACCCTTAAACCCAGTTCTGGAAAGCTATCTAACTGATCTATGGGCTGTCTTCCCTCCCGCAATCGGCGTTTTAAAGCTTCTCTTCTTTCCGCTTCATCTTTTTGGGGTTGCTCCAAAAGTTGCTCTATTGGTGTTGAGAAAGATGGTAAAAAATCCGTGGGTTTCGCTTCTAGCTGTAGTGACTCATTAATATCTGGAATAGAGTCCTGATTTTTTATTACCGAAGGATTAGGTTCAGGATTAGAGTCATCAGTGGACGATGCTGGCTGTGTAGAATTTGATGAACTCGGTTCTATGGATACTAAATCAAACTGTGGCAATTTAGAGTTAATTGGCTCTAACGTACCCTTTTGGCATTGCTCAATAGTTAGTTGTGAATTTATCAAAAATTGTATATTGGACGGGAGCTGCTCTTGACAAAATTCTGGATCTAAATTGACAGCCAAAGCCGAATCTATGGCAATACCGCAACCGTTCGCACTACTGGAAGCTAACCAAATACTCAACAACAAATTTCTCCAGTCCTTGGGTTGCATCTTATTCCTGAAATGGGGTTAATTCGGGCTTGCTGAATAGTAACATCAAACTCCGTTGTCCATACTCCTTAAATTTATTTAAGAGGAGATGTTATAATTATAACTACTTCAAGTGTATAAAATAATATCTAAAATCTTGCTTAATATAAATTAAAATTACCAAATTTTGAATATGATATTACGTAGAACGTACCCACTTTTAGTGATCAGTTTCTGGGGCATGATAGTGTTGCCAAGTTGGGCAAATGCTATGACTCCTCTAACTCGTGCAGAGATTCAAAATCTCCGCAATATAGTGCAACTGATTCCTCTAAGACAAAGGCAGCGTCCGGCGCGCAGAGCAGATCCGATGAATCCTGGAGATAGGTTATCTACTGGTAGAGCTTCTTTAGCAGATTTGCGCTTCAATGATGGCTCTTTGGCAAGGGTTGGGGAACAGGCAGTATTTAGATTTTTACCCCAAAGTCGCAATTTTACGCTGTCAAATGGAACAATGTTGCTACTCATTCCACCAGGAAGAGGAAAAACACGGATACAAACACCAAATGCAGCAGCAGCAATTCGGGGTTCAGCCCTATTTGTACGCTATGACGAAAAAACAGATACTACAGTTGTGGGTGCGTTGACCAATAGCGGTATTGAGGTTTTTAACCAAAAAGCTTCTCAAAATCAGTTGCTGGAAGCGGGACAGCTGATGGTGATAGTTAAAGGGGAATTTCAGGGCTTATATGATTTTGATTTAAGAACCTTTTATGAAACCAGTGATTTAGTCCGGGGACTTAATTTAGATCAACTAGATATTGATGATACATCAGATCGAGCGATCGCTAGTGTTAAAGCTGAAATTACCACAGCTGTGGCAAAGCAGTTACCGGTGAATGGCGAGAAAGTAATCGAGAATCCATCTTTTTTGCAACTTTCTCCTAGGTCATCAGATTCAGCCAACCAAGACGTGAACAGGGATATTTCCCCACCACAAACCATTGATAATTTTCCCGCAGATACTTTGGTGGAAGCAGGAGAAACCTTTTCAGATACTATTTCTGAACCGGAAAATATCAATAATACGCCACCGGATATCGAAGACAATACGCCACCGGATGTCGAGGATAATACTCCACCGGATGTCGAAGACAATACTCCACCGGATGTCGAAGACAATACTCC
>NZ_CAWUDG010000025.1:0-64211 GCF_963920885.1 Anabaena sp. CCY 0017
GGATTTAGGGGGATCAGATCACTTGTGTGTACACCGTAGGCAAGCGAGGAGGGGAACAAGATTTAAGCGGAAATCTTGTTTTTAGGACTGGAAAATCTCTTTGCTCCAGGATGTGTGTACACCGTAGCATTCTCCAGTAGGGGCGGGTTTATTAATATTGTGGGGTGGGCATCCTGTCCGCCTTCTTTGTTTAATGATATCTGTTAACCCGCCCCTACCCACTTCCTAACTATTCAACATCGCAAAATTGGCATAACTCAATTCATTTACACGGTTCCAGTCGAAAACTTGTTTACGGAAGCCTTTCCACTGTTCGTAAACTTCTTTGAAAGTTGCATCTTTACTGGCATTTTCTTCTAAAAATTCAAAGGAGGCTTTTTGCGCTGCTTGCATAATTTCTGGGCTGAAAGAAACTAATTTCGTCTCGCCGGCGATCAACCTCGAAAGTGCTTGACCATTCAAGGCATCATATTCAGTGAGCATATTTATGTTGGCTTCATGAGTCGCTGTTTTAAAGATGGCTTGGTATTCTGGAGGTAATTTGTCCCAAGCACTACGGTTAACCAATACTTCTAATGTGGGGCCTGGTTCCCACCAACCTGGATAATAGTAAAATTGGGCGGCTTTGTTTAAACCAAGTTTCTCATCATCATAAGGGCCTACCCACTCAGCTGCATCAATTGCACCCCGATCTAGTGCTAAGAAAATTTCGCCTCCAGGAATCACTTGCACTTGCACACCCATACGAGATATGACTTGTCCCCCAATTCCGGGGATACGCATTTTTAAACCTTGGAGGTCGGCAACAGTGTTAATTTCTCTTTTAAACCATCCTCCCATCTGCGCCCCGGTGTTACCAGCTGGAAAGTTAATAATATTAAAGTCGCTATAAATTTTTCGCATTATTTCTAGTCCCCCACCGTGATACAGCCAAGCGTTCTGCTGTTGGGCGTTTAACCCGAAGGGTACGGAGGTGGCAAAGGCTAAAGCTAAGTTTTTGCCAATGTAATAATAACCGGCTGTGTGTCCGCATTCTACGGTTCCCGCTTGCACAGCGTCCATGACTTGCAACCCCGGAACTAATTCCCCGGCGGCAAAGGGGGTAATGTTGAAACGTCCATTGGTCATTTCTTTAACTCGCTTGGCAACTATATCTGCACCACTAAAAATCCCTAGAGATTTAGGCCAGCTAGTTGCCATTCGCCATCGGACATTGGGCTGTCCAGTTTGCACGTTAGCGGCGGTTTGGGTACGCGCACAGGAACCTAATGTTACAGCAGTTGCAGTGGCGATCGCAGCTGTGTTGAGAATTTTTCGACGTTTCATGATGCTTGGTACTCAATTTTGAGGTGATACGGTAATTTACCAGTTTTTTGCATTCGGATAGAATAACCAATTCTGGTAAATGACTATGCATTACCAGAAACTAGCTTTCTGCTGACCAGAGATTCTGTATTTTATTGGCAAGTCAAGGAAATTCTGCAAGGTTTTATGCTTAAAATTGCTTAAAAGGTCAATTTAAATTAGCCGTTTGCAGAATATCCCCAAGCTATGATCACTGAAATTTTTCCTTTCCGTTTTGAGGTAAGCACGGTAGCGATCGCTGGTGCGAGTGTGTGGTCATTGGCACTATACTTCGCTTTTTCGTCACTCCGTGAAAAAATTATTGAGCAGCTGAATCGGTGGTTTAATTTTGCCGAGCGATCGCTTTACACCAGCCAAACCGAATTTGAAAAGACACGGGAAGCAAGAGAATCCCAAAACGCTTTTTATGCTTCCCTATTTAGTATTGTGCCTTTTCTGGTAACTGGCGCTTTATCCAACTGGCTAATAGAAATTAGTTTAGGACGCAGTTGGGGAATCAGCTTCGGGATCATGGCTTGTATTATTTCTGGTATTTACGAACTGGGACGACAGAACGCCAGTTTTCCCGATTAAACCCTACATTAAAAGATTTAAAAATTTTAGGCGAATGAATTCGCTTTTAAACCCACGTAGGTGGGTTTCGTCTGTGTAGCCGCGACTTCTAGTCGCCAGGGCTGATAGAAATTAGACGAATATAATTCGCTTTTAAACCCACGTAGGTGGGTTTCGTTTGTGTAGCCGCGACTTCTAATCGCCAAGGCTAACTTACAAAACATCACTCACTAAACCTGCTAACTTTTGGGCTGCACCGCTTTCTCCCCTAACACTGCGTAATTTCACCCTAATTGCTTCTAACTTCTCTGGATGATCCAAAAAGTCCAAAACCATTTCTGCCACCTCTTGCGGCTGGAGTTTGCCCACCAGTTCTGGGACAATCTCCTCTTTCGCCCAGATATTTGGCCATGCTAATAAACCTTTGCGACTCAACACCAGCGAGTTAATTACCTTAGCAAAGCTAGAACCCACCCCAGGTAAATTAGCTAATAATCCCGGCAAACCATCCCAAGAACGCATCGCATCAAGTTGTTGTGTCGGTATTAAAACAATCATCGGCACAGCTAAAGCACCGAGTTCAGCCGTGTTTGCGCCTACGGTGGTTAAACAGATAGTACATTGAGATAATAATTCGTGGGCGGGATTTTCTCTGCACAATTCCAAACACAAACCCGTTTCAGTTTTCAGCACGGGATGCTCAGATTCAACTAAAGTCGCCGACAAACCCCCAAATATATTGACAAAAGGATTCTTATGTGTATCGGCAAAACTCGCTAAAGTTTGTAAATCCAATGTTGGCGCAACGGGAATCACAAATCTGATTTCAGGTCTTCTGGCGTGAATATATTCAGCAATAGCCAAAGATAATGGTACACCTTGGGCTAATTTTGCAGCTTTCGACCCCGGAAGTAAACCAATTATTTCACTTGTAGAGACGCGATTCATCGCGTCTGAAACGTCTGAAACGTCCAGCATCAAATCCCCCACAACCGTAAATTTGTGAGCATATTTTGGGGAAACTTTGGCAGCAACTTTAGCCTGCATTACGCCAAAACGGTCAATCCAATGATGCCAACGTGCATCCCATTCAGCGTAAACTACTGTGCGATATCCCAATTTTTTGCCAATGACTACGGGAAAAATTTGATCACCACCTAAGAAAACTACCACACCGCGATCGCGCCATTCCCAATTCTCAAAAGTCTTACCCCACAGGAGAAACTGCCAAAAATGCTCTGCTGATTGTACCCTGTCTACTTCTGGATATGAAAGAGCGATCGCCCCTTCCTTACCCGTAGCATTTGGACAAGGAGACAAAACCACAGAAATCCTCACCACAGCAGGATCATCTCCCAGTTCTTGCCGTAAAGCCTTAACAACAGGACGCACCCAAGTTGTCACCTCACCAGGGCCATTCGAGAGAATCACAATATCAACTGGTTTAGTCATTGGTCATTAGTCATTGGTTATTTGACTTTTCACGCTATGTGGAAAACTAGTTCCCCTCCTCGCTTGCGGGGAGGGGCTAGGGGTGGGGTCTTATGACACAAAAGAGAATTTACCGACTTGTGTGTACACCGTAGCTTCCCTACTAGGCAAGGGGGTTAGGTTTTATTAGTCATATTCCCATATTCCCATTCCCCATTCCCCAAATCATAATTACCAAAATATTACAAAATTGTTACATAAATATGAGTAAACACTTTTCATATTTGTCAAGTTTTACAAAGAAATATTTATTTTTTTATATCGATTTGTGTCATCTAGACCACGAAACGCACAAAGAGTAAGGTTTTTCTGATAAAAAATTAATATTGCCGATCACAAAGAAGTAACTCTGGCGGCAGATGTCGCTGAGAGCTTCTGTTTAGAGAACATCAAAGGAGCCAATCTGCATGTTCACACACGTCAAGTCCACCATTAGACATATTGCGCCTGATAACTTACGCGGACGTAATTTAATCAAGGTGGTCTATGTCGTGCTTGAGTCCCAGTATCAAAGTGCATTGTCGCAAGCTGTTAGCACGATAAACTCGAACAATCCCAATCTGGCGATTGAAATCAGTGGGTACTTGATCGAGGAACTCCGAGATCCAGAGAACTACGAAGAGTTCAAACGGGAAATGGAGACTGCTAACATCTTTATCGCCTCACTTATTTTCATAGAAGACTTAGCACAAAAAGTAGTTACAGCCGTAGAACCACACCGCCATCACCTAGATGTTTCGGTTGTTTTCCCATCCATGCCAGAAGTCATGCGCCTCAACAAAATGGGGACTTTTTCCTTGGCACAATTGGGACAATCGAAGAGTGTCATCGCTCAATTTATGCGGAAGCGCAAGGAAAAATCCGGAGCAGGATTCCAAGATGGAATGCTCAAACTGCTGCGGACTCTGCCCCAAGTATTAAAGTTCTTGCCCATGGAAAAGGCACAGGACGCACGAAATTTCATGCTCAGTTTTCAGTATTGGCTGGGAGGTTCACCAGAAAACCTGGAAAATTTCTTGCTGATGCTAGCTGATAAATATGTATTAAAAGATGTAGACAAGCAAAATTTTCCATCTCCCACTTATGAAGCGCCAGTTGTCTATCCCGATATGGGAATTTGGCATCCTTTGGCGACTACCATGTTTGAGGATATAAAAGAATACCTGAATTGGTACACCGCCCGCAAGGATATTTCTAGTGATCTAAAAGATCCCTTAGCTCCTTGTGTCGGTTTAGTATTACAACGCACGCACCTAGTTACAGGTGATGATGCACATTATGTCGCCATTGTCCAGGAATTGGAATCACTTGGAGCCAAAGTAATTCCTGTATTTGCTGGGGGATTGGATTTTTCCAAACCCGTGGATGCTTACTTCTATGAACCGACCACCAACGCAACACTGATTGATGCAGTGATTTCGTTGACTGGCTTTGCCTTAGTCGGTGGACCAGCTAGACAAGACCATCCCAAGGCTATTGAATCACTCAAACGCCTGAATCGTCCTTATATGGTAGCGTTGCCCTTAGTCTTCCAAACCACAGAAGAGTGGATGGATAGCGACTTGGGTTTACATCCCATTCAAGTAGCTTTGCAAATTGCTATTCCTGAGTTGGATGGAGCCATTGAGCCGATAATTTTATCAGGTAGAGATGGGACAACAGGGAAAGCGATCGCACTGCAAGATCGAGTAGAATCCATAGCCCAAAGAGCATTAAAATGGGCTAACCTGCGCCGCAAGCCCAAACTCGACAAAAAAGTTGCCATCACAGTATTCAGTTTCCCCCCAGATAAAGGCAACGTCGGAACCGCAGCTTACTTAGATGTATTCGGTTCCATATTTGAAGTATTAAAAGGGCTAAGAAACAACGGCTACGACGTGCAAGACGTTCCCGAAAGCGCCCAAGCGTTAATGGAACAAGTCATCCACGATGCCCAGGCACAGTATTCCAGCCCAGAACTGAACATCGCCTACAAGATGTCAGTCCCAGAGTATGAAGCACTCACCCCCTACTCCCAACGCCTAGAAGAAAACTGGGGACCACCTCCCGGAAACCTCAACAGCGATGGGCAGAACCTGCTGATTTACGGTAAACAATTTGGTAACGTCTTCATCGGCGTACAGCCCACATTTGGTTATGAAGGCGACCCGATGCGGCTATTGTTCTCCCGTTCAGCTAGTCCTCACCACGGTTTTGCAGCGTACTACACGTACTTAGAGCAAATTTGGGGCGCAGATGCAGTACTGCACTTTGGTACACATGGTTCCTTAGAATTCATGCCAGGTAAACAGATGGGGATGTCTGGAGACTGTTACCCAGATAACTTAATTGGTTCAATTCCCAACCTGTATTACTATGCAGCTAATAACCCCAGTGAAGCGACAATTGCCAAACGCCGCAGTTATGCTGAAACAATTTCCTACCTGACACCACCCGCAGAAAACGCCGGGTTATATAAAGGTTTGAAAGAACTCAGCGAGTTAATCGCTTCATACCAAACCTTAAAAGATAGTGGGCGCGGCATTCCCATTGTCAACACGATCATGGATAAATGCCGGATCGTCAACCTGGATAAAGATATTAACTTACCAGAAACCGATGCCAAAGAAATGACCGCCGATGAGCGAGATCATATTGTTGGTAGCGTCTACCGGAAGTTAATGGAAATTGAATCTAGGTTGTTACCCTGCGGGTTGCACGTGATTGGTAAACCACCAAGTGCGGAAGAAGCAGTAGCTACCCTAGTTAACATTGGTAGTTTAGATCGTCAAGAAGAAGAAATTCTCAGCTTACCCCGGATAATTGCCAGCAGCATCGGGCGTGACATCGACGATATTTACAAAAGCAGCGACCTCGGCAATTTAGAAGATGTCCAGCTATTACAAGACATCACCTTAGCCACCCGTGAAGCAGTAGCCGCACTGGTAAAAGCGCAAACTGACGCAGAAGGCAGAGTTTCCTTGGTTTCCCGGTTGAACTTCTTCAACATGGGTAAAAAAGAACCTTGGGTAGAAGCTTTACATAAAGCCGGCTATCCCAAAGTTGACCCAGAAGCCTTAAAACCAGTGTTTGAGTATTTGGAATTCTGCCTGAAACAAGTTTGTGCAGATAACGAACTCGGCGCATTACTCCAAGGCTTAGAAGGCGAATATGTTTTACCTGGCCCTGGTGGAGATCCCATCCGTAACCCGGATGTATTGCCTACAGGTAAGAATATCCACGCCCTCGACCCCCAATCAATCCCCACCGCCGCCGCCATCCAATCAGCCAAAATCGTTGTAGACAGGCTATTGGCACGTAACAAGGCAGAAAATGAGGGTAAATGGCCAGAAACCATCGCCTGTGTCCTCTGGGGAACCGATAACATCAAAACTTACGGTGAATCCCTGGCACAAATCATGTGGATGATTGGTGTGCGTCCGGTTCCCGATGCTTTGGGACGGGTGAACAAGTTAGAGTTAATTCCTCTAGAAGAGTTAGGAAGACCCAGAATCGATGTAGTCATCAACTGTTCTGGTGTGTTCCGTGACTTGTTCATCAACCAAATGAACCTGCTAGACCAAGGCGTGAAAATGGCAGCTGAGGCTGATGAACCCTTAGAAATGAACTTTGTTCGCCAACACGCTTTGAAACAAGCTGAGGAAATGGGAATTAACCTCAGACAAGCAGCGACTCGCGTTTTCTCTAATGCTTCTGGTTCTTACTCGTCAAATATTAACTTGGCGGTAGAAAACAGCACTTGGGATAGTGAAGCCGAGTTGCAGGAAATGTACCTGAGACGGAAATCATTCTCCTTCAATTCCGATAACCCCGGTGTGATGGATGAGTCACGGCAGATGTTTGAAACTTCTTTGAAAACTGCTGATGCTACATTCCAAAATCTGGACTCTTCGGAAATTAGCTTAACGGACGTTTCCCACTACTTTGACTCAGATCCTACTAAGTTAGTAGCAAGTCTGCGTAAAGATGGTAAGAAACCAGCATCTTATATTGCAGACACTACCACAGCAAATGCACAGGTGCGATCGTTAACCGAAACCGTGCGTTTAGATGCGCGTACCAAATTGTTAAATCCCAAATGGTACGAAGGGATGTTATCTCACGGTTACGAAGGTGTACGCGAACTTTCCAAGCGGTTGGTAAATACCACGGGTTGGAGTGCGACCGCCGGCGCTGTGGATAACTGGATTTATGAGGATACCAACGAAACCTTCATCAAAGATGAAGAAATGCAAAAACGGTTGATGAATCTCAACCCCCATTCTTTCCGCAAGATTGTTTCCACTTTGTTGGAAATGAATGGTCGCGGTTATTGGGAGACTAGCGAGGACAATTTAGATCGTTTGCGCGAGTTGTACCAAGAAGTGGAAGACCGCATTGAAGGAATAGAATAGGATTAGATAGGCAGGTTTTATACCTGCCTATTTTTAAAGGAGTTGATTTTTTTCACGCAGAGGCGCAGAGGCGCAGAGAGGTGTTGGAAATTTGGTATAATAAGGAGCAAAGGAAGAGGTCTATTAGTTCATGATTTGGGTGAAATAAGAATTTTTGTAATTGTAGTAGGATATGGCTATGAATGCTTTAACTGTCAATTTAAAATCAGTGATAGATATGACTGATGATCAGTTTTTTCAGCTATGTCAAAACAACCGGGAATTGAGATTTGAAAGAACAGCAAATGGTGATTTAATAATTATGCCACCAACGGGAGGAGAAACGGGAAATCGTAATGGTAGACTAAATCAACAATTATTTAATTGGACTGATGCTGATGGTACGGGAATAGCTTTTGATTCTTCTACCTGTTTTAAATTGCCTAATGGTGCAGATCGTTCTCCTGATGCTTCTTGGATAAAGTTAGAAAGATGGAATGCTTTAAGTGATGAAGAAAAACAAAAGTTTCCTCCCATTTGTCCAGATTTTGTAATTGAGTTACTTTCTCCTAGTGATAGTTTGAAGACTACACAGGACAAGATGAGGGAATATATAGATAATGGTGTGCGTTTAGGTTTATTAATTAATCGTAAATCTCGGCAAGTTGAGATTTATAGACAAGGAAAAGATGTTGAGGTTTTGGAGTCTCCTGCTACGGTGTCAGGGGAAGATGTGTTAAATGGTTTTGTTTTGAATTTGGGTATGATTTGGTAATAGCTATTATTTATCTAATATCATTAAGATGGATACAATACAAAGTATATTTTGTATTTAGCAGTACCTTTACAAGTGATTAAAAATTTTTTCAATCAATTTAACCAAAAATCTGAGATAAAAAACTTATATTAAAATGTTTTTTATCATGTAGGTAAAGCGGTGATTTTCTAATTAATCATAATAATTCCTAGCCCAATACTCTTCAGCACAAGATTCATGAGCGATAACTATAGAATCTCTATGTTGTATTTGGTTAAACCAATAATCATTATGTCTAACAATAGGTTGGTGACAAATTCCACATTTATATTCATCAATTGACTGCCAGTTAGAACCTTTAAGTTTACTAACAGCATCAGGAAAAATTCCCGCAGACTCTAAAAATTCATGAATGACGCGAATTGGATCAATACGACACCACCATCCTGCTACATGATAAATTTCATAACCCATAGCAGCTAGTTTTTTATCTCTTTCTCTATCTTTTAAAATATTCTCTTCAGACTGAAAATGATGTTCACCATCAATTTCTAATCCAATCAACCTCACCTGTGTGTTTGAAGTACGAATTACCCAAAGCTGATCAATAATATAAGGAGTCTTATTTTTATTTACAGGATCGGGTATGATAAACTGCCCAGTAAATAATATTAGATTTTCTCTCCAATCATCACGCAATACATTATACCCTAAATATATATTACTATGGTAAAGGATTAAATCATGGGCTGCACGATAAGCAAGGAATTCACTAAAACTAATATGATTATTTTGTAAGAAGTATTCTTTAGGAACATAGTAACCACGATTTTTAGCAACTTCAAGGGCATTTATATAAGTAGGAGTATTGCCTTCAATATCTGCATGATGCTGAAAGAATGGTATTTTATCCCATTTATGTAAGGGAATCCAACCTACTTTTAATTCTTCCATTAATAAATCGTGATCACCCCATTCTTTCCAAAGTTTACCAGGAATCGCTCTTTGTATGTTTTTATAATTAAAATTTTCGGGAATACCACCTTCTGCCAATGTAATGAATGAGGATATAGATAATTCATCTTCTGAATTTGAACCGATAGAATGTAATATCTGGTGTTTAGGTTTATTTAAAATAATTGGTGAAGATTTTAAATCAAATGCCAATCCGCGCTGATATTTTTCAATTGAGTTATGTGCTTTCCTTGCAGTTTCTATTTGATCCACAATTTTTTCTTGATACATAATATTTTTTAGTATAATGCATTTATAAAGTGTTGTCTGACAGTATCATTATTAATCAAGTCAAGTGCGATCGCTCTTTGGGCTATTTTGGGGTGTGGAGTGCGTAGGCGTAGCCCGTCGTAGAAATCGCTCTCTGAGGTATCGAAGCATAAAATAAAAACATAAGCATTCAGAAAACGGATATGCTAAAAACGCTTTGGGCTACCGTTCGGGAAGGAAAGATCGAAATGCTGGAGTCAGTACAGTTACCGGAAGGAACAAGAGTGCTAGTGACTCTACTTCCTGATGATGAAACTGAATTTTGGCTTCAAGCTAGTCAAACATCACTGGATGCGGTTTGGGATAACGCTGAGGATGATGTTTATGACCCAATACTCTAAAAATGAGCTTTTGCGGGTTTGGTTGGGATTACAATAGAAGCCAGCAGATCAAGACTTGTGCGATCGCTTTGATAATATAAAGAGTGCGATCGCAACATTAAAAAATACTCAACCTATCAATTGATTCAACGCCAAAGTATGTACGCTTTTGGCAAATTTGCAAAGGGTGCATTAGCCAAGCTTACCGTAGGCGATTTCGTAGCTTACCGAAGGCTATCGCTTTGATAATATGAAGAGTGCGATCGCAACATTAAAAAATACTCAACCTATCAATTGATTCAATTAACCATTCCATGAATCACGTTCCTGATTGACATATTCCTGAGCGTCAATTCCACTCCAGATGTCTTTACCCAAACCACGTAACTCTAGAATGCTGCGTTTTGGCTTAGGTGTCATCGTCACCAGTTGACGAATTGAACTTGATAAATCTTCAACTAGCTTTAGTTGTTCTTCAGGAGTAAGGCTTTTAGCTTGCTCAAGCACATCTTGATAATTAGACATACATTTTCAGTTTATATTGCTGTCACCCTAATTTAAATATACACAGACTATCATCCTGTGAGTATCTACGCTTTTGGCAAATTTGCGGGGAGTACATTAGCCAAGCTTACCAGAGGCGATCTCGTAGCTTCCCGAAGGCGCTCGCGTTTGGGGATGTGGGAATGCGATCGCGAAGCTGACCGAAGGTATCGCTTACTGGTACTGTAATTATAGAATAAGCAATATAATTATAGATATGTATGTATGTCAGCTAAAGATATTTTTCATGGAGTTGTCAAAATAGCTTTACAAAAAGATGGTTGGCAAGTTACTAATGACCCACTTACAATTAGTGTAGGAGGAGTTAATCTTTCTATTGATTTGGCCGCAGAAAAGCTGATATCCGCAGAACGGGAAGGACAAAAAATTGCAGTCGAAGTCAAAAGTTTTTTAGAAAAATCGTCTGCTATTTCGGAATTTCATACAGCATTAGGACAATTTATTAATTATCGAGGTGCATTGAGAAGATTACAACCGGAGCGTGTTTTATATTTAGCTGTACCTTTAACAACTTACAAAACATTTTTTCAACTTGATTTCCCCAAAGATATGGTATCAGAGAATCGGTTAAAAATGCTTGTCTACGATGTAGAAAAAGAGGTGATTTTTAAATGGATAAATTAACTAGATATCGCCAGCTTGTACAACAAATATTACAGGAATATAGTGAGCAAAAACCAGCTTACGGCAATATAGAAGTTGAGACAATTTTTGATACAGAACGTGATCATTATCAAATAGTTCATGTCGGCTGGGAAGGTCAAGATTGGGTACATAGTTGTATCATTCATATTGATATTAAAGGTGGAAAAATTTGGCTGCAATGGAATGGTACAGAGGATGATATTGCTGCTAATTTGGTAGCTGCTGGAGTTTCCAAGGAGGATATTGTGTTAGGTTTTCAGTCTCCTTTTATGAGGCAGTTTACAGAATATGCTGTGAGTTAAAATACTTAACTAATATTGATTATGAATAATTTGCATCACTGGATGGGGTTTGGGGTAACGCTGAGGATCATGTTTATGCCCCAATACTCTAAAAATGAGCTTTTGCGGGTTTGGTTGGGATTACAATAGAAGCCAGCAGATCAAGACTTGTGCGATAGCGAAGCGCTCCGTAGGAATCGCTTTGATAATATGAAGAGTGCGATCGCAACATTAAAAAATACTCAACCTATCAATTGATTCAATTAACCATTCCATGAATCACGTTCCTGATTGACATATTCCTGAGCGTCAATTCCACTCCAGATGTCTTTACCCAAACCACGTAACTCTAGAATGCTGCGTTTTGGCTTAGGTGTCATCGTCACCAGTTGACGAATTGAACTTGATAAATCTTCAACTAGCTTTAGTTGTTCTTCAGGAGTAAGGTTTTTAGCTTGCTCAAGCACATCTTGATAATTAGACATATATTTTCTGTTTATATTGCTGTTACCCTACTTTCAATATACACAGATTATCGTCCTGTGAGTACGCTTTTTGCAGATTTGCAAAGAGTACATTAGCCAAGCTTACCAGAGGCGATCGCTTTGATAATATGCAGAGTGCGATCGCAATACACAGACTATCATCCTGTGGTATGGTTTTGGCAAATTTGCAAAGAGTGCATTAGCCAAGCTTACCAGAGGCGATCGCTTTGATAATATGCAGAGTGCGATCGCAGCTAGGAGGTTAAAATGATGCTTCATTATGAAATGATACTCTATTGGTGTCAAGAAGACCAAGCCTTTATCGCCGAAGTTCCAGAATTACCTGGATGTGCTGCGGACGGGGAAACTTATCAAGAAGCACTGCAAAATGTAGAAATTATTATGCAGAAATGGATTGAAACTGTTCAAGCATTAGGTCGTCAAATTCCTGAACCAAAACAGCACTTGATGTCTGCTTAATTTATCAAAGTATCGCCTTCATCTAAGAACTACCAAACAATAGCAATTAAACCCGACGCAGTTATATTTTGGTCACACGTCAATAACTGCACAGTTTCACCTTTACTTGCTAAAACTAGCGCAGTTGCTACAATTTGCCTATCGTGCATTTCATTAATAACAGATAAGCGCATAGTCATTTCAATTACATCTTTATCAAGTGGGTAAATTACCACACGGGGGTCAGCATCTACTACTGAAATTACATCTTTAGGATCAGGAATAGATGTTCTACCTCTTTCCACAACCCAAACAGCCTTAGCTAAAGTAGTTGCAGGAATAATCAATTGAGAATCAGCTTGAGAAAGGATGGCTTTAGCATTTCTACTTAACCGTGAATTACCTTCGAGAAACCAAATTAGAGCATGAGTATCTATGACGTATTTCACAATTACTTATGACCAATCTAAATTGTCTTCGCTATCCCCATCAAATTCAGCAATTTCAAAATCGGCTTCCGTTGACTGTTGATTTCCAGAAAAGACACCAAACTGCATTGGTTGCTTTTTTTTGTAACTTTTTTTAGGCTCTAAAAAAGTTACAATAACACGACTTTCTGAAATATCCGATGGTAATTCTGTCAATTCTACTTTACCTTGTTTGTAAACACCTTCAATTGATTGCAACATAATTTTTACTATGATAAAATTCTCCTTATATAGTTGCTATCCCAACTTAATTATGATGATTTTTTAAGAATATCTCTATCATTAGTCATAATTTATATTATAACAAAAGCCCAGGGTTTAGTCTACCTGACCGTAGATACCGCTTGCTTTATTATAAGCATTTCAGGAAAAATATCATAACTCGTGAGCCAACAAGATAAACGCCTACTAAAGGTTCTCAAGCCAAAGCGTATCAAGTTAAACAAGTTCGTGCAGTAATTATCCAATCCTAGCTAGGAGGTTTAAATAATGCTTCATTATGAAATCATACTCTATTGGAGTGAACAAAACCAAACCTTTATTGCTGAAGTTCAAGAATTATCTGGATGTGCTGCTGATGGGTAAACTTATCAAGAAGCACTGCAAAATGTGGAAATTATTATGCAAGAATGGATTGAAACTGCTCAAGCATTAGGTCGTCAAATTCCTGAACCAAAACAGCATTTAATGTCTGCTTAAAACTCAGGACGTGTAAATTTATAGACAAGGACAAGAGGTTGAAGTGTTGGAATCTCCGCCTACGCTGTCAGGTGAAGAGGTATTAAATGTTTTTGTGTTGAATATGGCAATTATTTGGTAATATGCTCTTGGCTTACCCCATGCGATCGCTCTTTGGAAATTGGGAAAGTATAATTTTTATAGTCGCCTTCATCAGAACCAAATAATTTACTCATAGGTAATCATCATGAGGCAAAATGAGCAATGAGTCAAACATTTATCTGGATATTTTTTCCTATTAGCCTACTCATTCTCGTTACCTTGATAGTTCTCTATTTCCGAGGGGTATTCCGTTCTCGAATTTTTTACAAAATTAAGAATTTACCCTCACCAACTACAGCTAACTTTCCTGTCACCATTGCTAGTCTGTCAGATTCCTTTATCACTCAGGGTAAAGTTACCGGATTTTGTCGGGAAGCGGCAGATATTTTTGCGGCGCGACTGGAAGTAATCAATAGTGCTTCTAAATCTATTCAGTTTGAAACATATATTATCACCCCCGGAAAACGTGCTGATGATTTTGCTCAAGCTTTAATAAAAAAAGCCCAAGCAGGTGTTATCGTCCAAGTAATTGCGGATAATTATGGGGCAAAAAGTATACCAAAAAAATACTGGCATACCCTCAAAGCCGCAGGGGTGGAAGTGCTGCTGTTCAATCCTTTCACTTGGAAAGCTCCCGCCGCTAACCTTAGACGCAATCATCGTAAGTTACTGATAGTGGACAGTGAAATAGTCCTGATTGGGGGCGCTGGAGTTTCTGACTTGTGGGATGGAAAGGACGAAACTGAAAAGAACCAACCTTGGTTAGATTATGAGGTTAGTTTTCAAGGTTCCTTAGTTGCTCGTTTCCAAGGTATATTTCTCCAACACTGGCTAGACACGGGTGGTTCATTAGATTGGAACTCGGCAAATATTTCTCAGCGTCACGAACATGAGGAAACCTTGTTAATTACCAAGGGAGAAGACCCCACTCAGCAAGATTCGGGAATTCGCGCTCTGTTTGAATCAATACTGCAAGCTGCGAGAAAGCGGATTTGGATTGCTAGCCCCTATTTTTTACCTAATCCCAACTCTTGCAAAATATTGCAGCAAGCAAAATCTAGAGGAATTGATGTCAAAATTTTGACTATGGGAGTGCATAATGATAAACCGCCAGTCCGCTATGCTTCTCGGCGATTGTACCCAAAACTGTTAAAAGCGGGCATCGAAATCTATGAATATCAGCCTAGCATGATGCACGCCAAGTGCTTACTGATAGATGATGATTGGGTCAGTTTGGGTAGTGCTAATCTTGACTCCCGGAGCTTATTTCATAATGACGAGTTAAATATTTCTACAAGCGATCGCTATTTGTTCCAGCAGATGGAACAATTTTTTCTGGATGCTTTTGCCCAGAGTCGGCTGGTGAGCAACAGGGATTTACGCCATCGTTCCTTACAGGAGCATTTAATTGGACGTATGACGCTGTTGTTTCGCTGGTATTTATGAATTTATCCTCAAAACCTCTACTTAGATAGATATAGATATTGGTCTGTAGATAGATTCAAATTAGCACTATTTTATCAGAAGATAACGGAGTGATAGCTTCTTTTGTTGTTTAGATATATTATGCAATCAAAACCTTTAATCTTACAAAAAATCATTCCTTTATCTTTAATTGTGCTTCTCCTTCCTTTGGCATCCTGTCAAGTAGAGCGAGAACAAGCAGGTCGCTTACCTGATGTGAATGTAGAACCCGGAAGACTACCACAATATGATATTGAAGGACCCGATGTGAAGGTCGGAGTCGCAAAGCGCACGGTTACAATACCCAAAGTAATTGTCATACAGGAAGAACAAACCGTTGAAGTTCCTTATATTGATGTTGATGTACCCGGAGCAGAGCGAAAAGAGCGGACTATAACAACTGAAGTTGAGGTTCCTTCTAATGGTTACAATCTGGAAATTCAAGGTATATATGCCCTAAACAATGAGCTTTGGGTGGTTTCTCAACTTGAAGAAGAAAATCCCAATGCACCAAATACAACAGTACGTGTTTCTGATCGCGTTGTTGTTAATAGTCCAGATATACCAGTACGTCACTACATTATTGGAGATCGTCCTGCGGGTAGCTTTAATGAACAGTACACATTCATTAATAGTCGTCAGCCAATTGCTTCGGAATTAGAGTCAGGACAACTGTTATATAAGAAACAAGAAGAGGCTGCTTAAAAATAAACTATGACTTAATTAATTGTACTAAGATACAATTGATTGTAAAACTCTGAATAGTTTTGTAATTGTTCTTGGTAGACCAGTTGAGTATTTAGAAGCTGTATAACGGTATGCACTTGAATGAAGTACATCATAGCCCCCTCCTCGCTTGCGGGGAGGGGTTTGGGGACGAGGTTCTTGTATCTCAAAGATTTTGTGCTTACTACTAAATCCTTCTGAAGATTCATGACAAACTTTTATATTTTAATTTAAAATTTTAAATTCTAGTTTGTCCATCCATAAGACCTAAAAACATGGTCAAAAAAGTAGCAATTATTGGTGCTGGTCCTAGCGGAATTCTGCTGGCTCACTATCTTTTACGTCGTGGCGACAAATACCAGATTAAAATTTACGAGCGTCGCAGCGATCCTCGAATTATCTCCTTTTCAAAATCCCGAACCTTCCCCATATCTCTTAACGAAAGGGGAATAAGTGCTTTGAGACAAATTGAAGGTTTAGAAGCAGCAGTCAAAGCAGTCAGTGTAGAAATGACAGGAACGCTTTTTCACCAACAAAATGGTAAGTCGAGATTGACACCGAGAAAAATTCCTTTAGTTACACTTGACCGGACTAATTTAGTAATTGTGCTATTAAAAGAATTAAGCCAAAAGTACGATGAAAGTCGGCTAAAAATTCATTTTGATTGTCAATGCAATTCTGTAGATTTTACTGCAAAAACTATCTCATTTCAAAGTATTCCAAAAAACCAGGAATTTACTGTTAATTATGACTTGTTAATTGGCACAGATGGAGCAAATTCTGCGGTAAGAGAAGGTTTCCAGAGTACAGAACATTTTGAATGTGAAAAAAAGTATTACCCGACTGACTACAAATCGATTTTCTTAGAAAATAGCAAAAACTCCAGTCTTCACCTCAAATCAGACAATATTCACACTTGGAGACTAGCAGACGGTACACTCATGGTAGCTCTACATCAAGCTGATGGGACGATGAGTGGAGCCATTAATTTTCCCCGCGAAAACAATCAGATAGCTGGTCTTTCTAGTACACAAGATGTATTGCTATTTTTTCAAAAAAACTTTCCCGAAATTGGTCAGATGATGACGCAAGAAGAAGCGCAAGCTTTCCTCAACAGACCAATTGCTAAAATTTTAACAGTTCGCTGTAACCATTATCATCAAGGTGATAGTGTACTAATTATGGGAGATGCGGCTCATGCGGTATCATCTTCAATTGGTCAAGGCTGTAATGCAGCACTAGAAGATGCGAAAGTTTTTGATCATATTTTGAACGAGTATGCTGATAATTTAGCTGAGTCTCTTAAACAATTTACTATTCGCCGTCAACCAGATGGTTACGCCTTAGTAGAACTAGGAGACTATGCTTTTCCAACATCTACAGGATTATTTATTGAATTTATTTTGAGAGAATATATTGCCAAAACTCTGCACCAACTGTTACCGAAGATTTTCCCACATTCGCTAATTGACCTAATATTTGAAACCACAGTTTCCTACTCAGAAATTTTAAATTTATATCAAAACTGGATAACCAAAGTCAAAAAATCAAACGAGAAATTGCTGAATACCTGATACAGATAATACTTAAAGCATGGTTAATAAAGTAGCAATTATCGGGGCAGGACTTGGTGGTTTAACCGTAGCTCAAGCACTGCGTAAACAAGGCATTAATGCCCAAGTCTACGAAAAAGCACGTTTTTTGCGTCCAGTGGGTGCTGGTTTAAGCCTTGTACCAAATGGTTTAAATAGTCTTGAGGCTATTACACCTGGTATAACTGAGTTATTAAAAGCTGCGGGTAGCCAAACTCAAAAGCTGAAACTGCACAAAAGCAACGGCGAATTGATTGGGCAGAAATCCGTAACCCTACAGGAAAAATACGGTCAACCGATGTTACAAATTCGGTGGTCGCGTCTCCAAGAAATCCTCGCTGCTCAACTACCGCCTGAAGCCATCCACCTTGACCATAGGTGCATTAGTTTTGAACAAAATGAGGCAAAAGTCCAAATCTGCTTTGAAGGTGGAAAAACAGTGCAGGCAGATGTGTTAATTGGCGCTGATGGGTTAAACTCCGTAGTTAGGCAGACATTGATTGGTGACGGAGAGCCTGATTATGCTGGTCGGATGTCTTGGCGAGCTGTTCTCAAATACAGTCACCCAAAACTGCTTCCTCACCAAGTCATGTCAATGACAGCATCCGACGGTAAAATTTTCGGGTTCTTCGACTTGGGCGGCAGATATGTATTTTGGAGTGCAGCTTCCCTCTGTCCAGACGGATTTCTGTCCCAAAGTCCTGCTGATATTAAGTCTCGTATCCAAGAAAAATTTTCTGATTGGGCAGAACCAGTACAAGAAATATTAGCAGCAACGAACGCCGAAGACATTGTAGAACGCCCGATATGTGACAGACCACCCCTAGAAAATTGGAGTCAAGGCAGAGTAACACTCTTAGGTGATGCTGCCCATCCAATGGTACCCTTATTAGGGCAGGGAGCCAATACAGCCTTTGAAGATGCCTGGGAACTAGCCCAATATCTTAATAATGCGCCCAACATTGCGGCAGCTTTAGCAAATTATGAAAATAGTCGTAAACCCCGCACCCAAATTATCCAGATTCGTAACGCCGTCGGCGCGAAGCGTGCTTATAAAGCCGATAGCGAAACCTATCTGAGTAAAATGATGCAGCAAGCACAGGTGAGTGATGCTGAGTTTGAAGAGTGGCTCTACGACTATAAACCTTTTGTGGTAAATTACTCTTAAAAATCAACAACAAGTAATAGAGGAACCTCAAATTCACCAAATAAACCTCGTCTAGGTTGAGACCCGTAGTTTTTAGTCAAGATGGTGAGATTGCTTCCTTACGTCGCAATGACAAAAACTCCACTTTTCATGATGGACAAGGTTTAACATAAATCTCTCTCTTCCTCATTTCTCTGTGTTCTCTGTGCCTCTGTGGTATGCGCTACGCGCACGCTACGCGAACGTTTATCTTCCAATTTCATGAATAACAAAACAACACCAATCAATCAACCCGGTCTAGTCTTAGCACCAGGAACAGAAGGCTGGTGGGATTCCGAGAGAGTGTCAGCACCGCAAGTCATGCGCTGTCCCGATGGAACGTGGAAAATGTGGTACTACGGTCGGGATGCTGCTTTTGACCGGCAAATTAACTTACCAACTGGGCGCTGTGGTTTAGCTATTTCCCCAGACGGAGTGAATTGGCAACGAGTCCAAGGACAATTAACAATGGGTTCTGTATTGGAACCTCACCCAGACACTCAGCGCTTTGATTCAGCCCATGTTGGTGTCAGTAACGTCAATTTTCACGATGGTCTCTATTGGATGTGGTACTTTGGCGGGAACCACACAGTTGTCGATATCGGCAAATTTTCAGCTAAAGGGTTACAGATGCGCCCCGGCTGTGCTATTTCCCGTGATGGGATAAATTGGGTACGCCTAGAAGGTGCTTATCAAGGGGCAATTCTAGATGTAGGGAAAGACGGCGAATTTGATGCCCTATTCTGTGCTTGGCCACAAGTGTTGCATGATGATGGAAGTTGGAAATTATATTACCACACCCTGAACCCAGAAAAAGGTTTTTTAGTCGGTTTAGCAGTATCAAGCGATGGTTTGCATTGGGAAAAAGTAGGTCAGATTTTAGGGGCGGGTGAGTCTGGGAGTTTTGATGAGAGAGGTATTGGTACTCGCCATGTCTTAAAAATCAAAGGACAATATTTAATGTTTTATGAAGGTGTGAATAACAGTGGTTATCACTCCATTGGTTTGGCTATTTCTGAAGATGGTATTCATTGGCAAAAAGATACAGATGTCCCCATATTTAGCCATGCTGAAAAAGGTTCTGGTTGTTGGGATGCAAGGGCAGTCGGTACGCCTTGTGTAGTCCCAATGGATGATGGTAGTTTCCGAATGTATTACATCGGCGCTAACGAAGGTGGTCACGATGAACTATCATCACAACATCAGATTGGTTTGGCTGTAAGTGCTGGAACTAATTTTCGCCAGTGGCATCGCTGGGGTGAATATTAATACTCATGTAAAGACAAATGAGTGTAGTGGCGTGACAAGCTTAAAATAGTGCATTAGGGAAAAGCAGAAAACATTGATTTATCTCAATTTTCTCAAAAATCTATTGCAACATTTTAGCCTTGTCACGCCACTACTGGACTGACAAGCTTAAAATAGTGCATTAGACGTAGGTTGGGTTAAGCGCAGCGCAACCCAACGCGACCAATGATGTTGGGTTTCCTTACGTCAACCCAACCTACAATTTTTTGCAACATTTTAAACTTGCCACGCCACTACTAGTAATTTATATTTTTTTATATACATTAAATTTTTCTTACATCCTTACTTATAAATAAATCTGTACTTTATTTAATTGAGAAGCTTTGTATGTTTGTATGTATTAAGATGTGTACTTGGATAGATGGATTGAACTCATACAGTTAAGCAGTATTAAAATGGCAAAACTTAATTAAAAGCCATATATGAGTCGTGATCCTAAATCAGTAATTGATGAGTTTCACCAAGCCGTCAATATGTCCCCCCAGGAATTAGAGTCTTGGCTTGAAACACATGAGTCCCAATCGGTTGGTCAAAAGGATGGAGACGACGAGTCAATTGGTCACAAGTCCGGGCGGCGGATTATCGAACTATTGCACAAGCAAGATGATTATAACGATGATGACCTATCCCACATGAAGAAAGTTATTAGTTATGTTCACCGCCATACAGCACAAAGGCCATCGAGTGATATTGAAAACTCTCGTTGGCGTTATTCGTTAATGAATTGGGGACACGACCCACTGAAGTGAAGTATCCCCAAAAACCTATTGCCAAAGATAGATGAGGATAAACAAAACAATCCAAATCACATCTACGAAGTGCCAAAATAACGAGGTGGCATTTACGCCAAAGTGACCTGATTCGTAGTTCCCAGGAAGGAAAGAACGGACAAAAATAATCGACTGCAACAGAATACCGGTGAAAACGTGCAAACCGTGAAAACCAGTTAGCAGATAGAACATCCCACCGTATACCCCGGAAGTAAAACCAAATTCTAGGTTACTCCATTCAATACCTTGTCCTACTAAAAAGTAGCTACCCATTGCCATTGTGGCCCCAAGATATATGCGAAATCCCTTTAAATTGTGGTTTTGCAGGGCGCGTTCTGCCAAATAAATTACAAAGCTACTGGAAACCAGAATGACTGTGTTGATTGCAGGTTCTCTGATTTCTAGTCCTGAAACTCCGGCTGGTAGCCAGTTGGTACTTGTGGTTTTGTAGACGATATATCCGGCGAAGAAGCTGAGAAAGATGACGCTTTCAGAGAGGAGGAACACGATGAAGCCAAACATTTTGTTGCCTTCTTCGTCGTGTTCGTGTTCAACGCTTGAGTGATGGTGAGATATTTGTAATTCGTCTGGGTTGATGGAACTGTCCATTGAGGGGAATTCTCCTTTTTTAAACGCAGAGGAACGCGAAGGGAAGCGCAAAGGTGCGCGGAGGGAGTTTAGTCTGCGTTTTTTAATGCGGGGTTGTTGGCTGTTAAGGGTTCTGTTTTGCCGTAGCCGTAGGGTTCGGATATGATGATGGGAATTTGTTCAAAGTTTTCTACTGGGGGTGGTGAGGAAACCATCCACTCTAGTCCAATGGCGCGCCAAGGATTATCGGGGGCTTTTTCGCCTTGCATCCAGGAAACTATCATGTTGAATATGAAGGGTAGGGTAGACATTCCTAGGAGAAAAGCGCCTAAGCTAGCGATAATGTTCCAAAATTCGTATTCTGGGGCGTAGGAGGAAACTCGGCGCAACATTCCTTGCAACCCTAATGGGTGCATGGGCAAAAAGTTGAGGTTAGTGCCAATGAATGTTAACCAAAAGTGTAGTTTACCCCAGCCTTCGTAGTACATTCTGCCGGTCATTTTGGGGAACCAGTGGTAGATGGCTGAATATAAGCCCATCGTGACTGTGCCAAAGAGAACGTAGTGGAAGTGACCGACTACAAAGTAGGTGTTATTTACGTGTACGTCTACAGGTACAGAGGACAGCATAATGCCTGTGATACCTGCGAAGACGAACATTACTAAAGCACCCAGGGAAAACAGCATGGCTGTATCTAACCGCAGTTTACCGCCCCAAATGGTGGCTACCCAAGCAAATACTTTAATGCCTGTGGGTACGGATACAAACATGGTGGTGAGCATGAATATCAACCGCATCCAGCCTGGTGTACCACTGACGTACATGTGGTGTACCCAGACAATACCACTGACTACGGCAATTAACATTGAGGAAATGGCTACTACTTTGTAGCCAAACAATGGTTTGCGGGAGTAGACAGGGAAGATTTCTGAGAAAATACCAAAGATGGGCAGAATAATCACGTAAACGGCAGGGTGGGAGTAAAACCAGAAGTAATGCTGAAACATGACTGGATTACCCCCGTGGCTGGGGTTGAAAAAGGCTGTTCCAGCTGTGAGGTCTAGTAACAGCATGACTGCACCGGCTGTCAGTGCAGGTAGTCCAAATAATTGGATGATTTGGGCGCTAAATACTGCCCAAACAAATAAAGGCATCCGAAAGAAGCCCATACCTGGGGCGCGCATTTTCACAATGGTGGTGACAAAGTTAACTGCCCCCATAATTGAGGATACGCCGGATATGGCTACTGCTAGTAACCACAGCACTTGACCATTAATTAAGTTACCAGTGGGGTTTTGCAGACTAACTGGTGGATAAGACCACCAACCGGCTTGGGCGGGGCCACCAGGAACTAAGAAACTTGCCATTAACAGTGTTCCGACTACCGGCACCATCCAAAAGGCAACGGCATTGAGTCGGGGAAATGCCATATCTCGCGCCCCAATCATTAGCGGGACTAGATAGTTAGCAAAGCCGACTAGGGAGGGAAATGTCCACAAAAACAGCATGATAGTGCCGTGCATGGTGAACATTCCGTTGTATACGGTGCGGTCAATTAAGTCTGATTCGGGTGTAATTAGTTCTCCCCGAATTACCATTGCGAAGATACCGCCGACGAGAAAGAAGATGAATGAGGTAACAAGGTACTGTATACCTATTACCTTGTGGTCGGTGCTAAAGCTGAAGTATGTTTTCCAGTCACTTGGCTTCTCACCAGGGTGACTGATGCCTGCAACAGGGATATTTGTCATCGGTGAGTTTCCTATGAACCAGGATAATTTACGAGAGGAGATGCCGCAGGTTCTACGGTAGTCCAACCAGTTTTGACTGACTGACTAGCTGCTTGGGCATACTCAGAAGCTGCTTGATTGTAAGCGGGGATTGGTTTTTGGGTTGCAGCTTGGGATAGCCATTGGTGGTAGTCTTCGGGAGATTCCACGACTACATTGGCCTGCATGGTGGCAAAGTATGTACCGCTATATTGGGAGTCGGTTAACCGATACTGTCCCGCACGGATGGGGGTAAATTCAAAGTCTATGGTGTGGTTGGGAATTATATCCTGCTTGAGGCGGAATGCAGGAATATAGAAGCCATGCAACACATCTGCTGATTTTAGTGCCAAACGTACCCGGCGATCGCTTGGTAAATGCAATTCTGTACTGGTAACGTTTCTTTCAGGGTAGTGAAACACCCACGCCCATTGTTTAGCCAGTACGTCAATGTTTTCTACAGGTTCAGCTAAGGCATCTACTGGTTGATCTTTTGGTGCTGCATAAGCCGATTCCATACCGACAGGATTATGCAAATGTACAATTTCCATCGGCCCTTGAATTCCCATTTGTTCGTAGACTTGATAGCTATAGCTAGCAATCCACAGCACTAACATAATAGGAATGGCTGTCCAGACAACTTCTAAGGCGATATTACCCTCAATGTGGGGGCCATCTGTGAAGTCGCCTTCTTCCGCCCGATGAAAAATCAGAGAATATATCAGAGTGCTGGTTACGCCCAAAAAGATGAACGCACCCAAGGTGACTAAGAAGCTAATCAAATCATCAATTAGCACAGATTCTGCTGCTGCTTGGGGTGGAAGCCAGGTATAAGCCTGATTTCCTATCCAGAGACTGGTGACAGTCACAATAGCTACACCCACAAACACGGTGAAAATATTGAAAATCTTCCGCATTTCCATAATTGTTAGTCATTAGTGTTAGTCATGAGTCATTAATCGAAAATGACCAACATTGGTTATTTCAGCATTGTGTTGAGGTCTTCGCCCAAGCGCAGTAAGCTATCTGCTGTATTATGGATGCCAAATTCAGCCGCCATTTGCGCCCCTAATGTGCCGTGGACGTACAGGATTAACATCACTGCCATACCTGTAGCCAGATAACTCCACTGCACTTGTTGGTCTGCGTCTTCACTCCAAACAAAGCGCTGCCATCCTCTCCAAATGGTCATGCCACAAATCAGGGCTAGTAAGAATACGCCACCAACACCATGCCAAATCATGGTTTCCATTGCCTGCATTCCCCAGGCACTTTTCACATCAGCTGGTGGGGTTGCCAGCAGCATTTCATAAAAGCCTGCGGCGACAGTAAAGACAGTAATGATAGTCGCGCCTATCATGTTGTACCAGCCCACATCAAAAAAGTTGGCAGGTTCTACAGGAATTGCTAAAAACTTAAAGATCCATTTTTGGAAGGGGAACAGTTTACCCACAATATCAAAGGTAATCCCAATGATGAATAAACCCAAAGTCAAATGGACTAAGTTGGGATGAATGGGAATGGAGTAAGGTAAACCATTTGCGCCCAATTGTCCGCTTAATTGGTCAATGAGTTCAGAGTTCATGGCAAGATACCTTCCTTGACTGCTTCAACAACTGGTACTGTGTGCAGTCCATAAACCCAAACCAGTTGATCTCCAAGATATACTTGCACACCTACAATAACGGTCAAAAACAACCCAGCTAACATATAATGAATCGACAATTTGTAAGGGTTGCGGCTACGAATCACATAGCGCCAAGCTGTAATTGAGACGATAATTCCAGACAGCGACCAACCAACCAATGTATGTACATTCAACACTGATTTAACTAAGTCGTAAGGTTGTGCTAAACCTGCTTCAAATTGACCAAAAATAATCGCCACAAAGATAGCGATCGTTGCCACACACATATTCCACCAACTCACCTCATAAAGATGAGTTCTACCAGTAAAATAGCCTAATATATCGCAGAAGAATGCAAACAATACCATCGCGATTACGAAGTGGACAACGATGGGGTGCATCGTATCTGGATACGGCAAATTATGGTCATTCAATGATGTCAGATACTCAAGCATTGTGTTCTCCTGGACAATCTATTGCACCTCAATCGTCAATATTGACAGCCCTCACACCACTATAATTATTTACGCTTGACCGGAGTTTGTATGGCTACACGCAGCGAAATCCGGTCAATGTGAATATATAGTCCTGCTGCGTCTCTACTGTGGTGACAACGCGATGCAGTTACTATTTATCATCAATGATTAATTTCAATTCATTTGTTCATGCCGATCATCTACAACAGCAATTTTTAATTTATCTAACAAAACTGCTGTGTTCTGTTTGATTTGTGCCATCTATATTTTAGCTTAAAGTTTTTTTACGAATTGTCAAAAAAATTAAGATGAACTTTGAAAAATGCTTATAAAATTCCAAAAAATATTTTAATAATGTAAACTAGCTTGCATTTACCATATATTGCATACATGAAAAGCTTTGAATGTCCAACATGGAACATTCGTAAATTATGATTTTGTAATATCAGTTACAAAGAAATAGAGTTTTGAATTTTCAATTTAAAAGTAAATGTTAAAGCATTCATAAGCTAATCACCATTTAATTTGCATAACATAGGCGGGCATCTTTTCCCTCCCCACAAGAGTTTAATGTAATTTAAAGATGCCAACCAGATGTTTTTAGATGATCATATTCGGTGCATTAAGCATCAGACTCCGAACCCTACCCGTTAGTAGAAAGGTTAAGTTTGACGATCGCCAAAAACCGGGTAGGGTGTTCAGGATATATTTGTGGAGGGAAGCGTTACATTAGAGATTAACCTCGAAAGTTTTCCCTTCTACTGTTACTTTGTCGCCTAATACTAATTTTCGTCCGCGTCGGGTTTCAACTTCACCATTGACTTTTACGCCACCATCAATAATTATTAGTTTGGCTTGTCCTCCAGTTGAGGCTAAACCCATAAACTTTAAAAACTGGTCGAGTTTGATCATTTAAACTTGGGAATTCACTTTATGCACGATACTTTCATTTTAGGTTGAATAGTTGATCGTGTGGCTAAGATGGCTGGTGATTAGCTATGCTGGCAATATATTGGGTTAAGGGTGCAAGATGAGAAGATATTGGCAAGTATTAAAGCTATTTTGGAGTACTGCGATCGCAGCTGAGATGGAGTATCGTCTCAATTTTCTCATAGCTACCCTCAGTAGTATGGGTAATCTCGCCGGCAGTCTTTTTGGATTATTTTTATTTTACCGTACTGGTTACACCTTTACCGGCTGGTCATGGTCAGCAGCTTTATTAGTTCTGGGAATCTTTACCTTGTTACAAGGCTTTGCAGCTACCTTTTTAGCCCCAAACCTGAATCGCATTGTCCGTCATGTCCAAGAAGGGACATTAGATTTTGTCCTACTCAAACCTATCCGCAGTCAATTTTGGCTTTCTACTCATACCTTGTCACCTTGGGGACTACCAGATTTAGTTTTTGGCAGTATAATCATCGGCTATGCAGGTACACGCCTCGGTTTGGGAATCAATAATTACCTGATGAGTGCATTGCCATTATTATTCGGCTTGGCAATTCTTTATAGCTTGTGGTTTATGCTGGGTGCAACTAGCATTTGGTTTGTCAAAATATACAACGCTACTGAAGTTTTACGGGGTTTGTTAGAAGCTGGCAGATATCCTATGGTAGCTTATCCCACCGCTTACCGCTTTTTCTTTACCTTTGTAGTTCCTGTGGCATTTTTAACAACTATACCAGCAGAAGCGATGCTGGGTCGGGGTGAAATGAATTGGACAATAGGTGCTGGAGTTTTAGCTGTGGTGCTGTTCTGGGTTTCCAGTAGTTTTTGGCGGTTTGCCTTGCGCTTTTATACTAGTGCTTCGAGTTAAGAGGTATAATCATGATTAAGCAGTTGCTGCTACCCGAAACCCGGACACGATCTAATTACGTTAAATCTTAAAAACAAATGTTATCAAAGGATTCAGAAACACCATTTGGAACTATTTTATGGGAAATTGTACGAGATCCACAAATTCCTGAAGAAAAACCTCAAGAAAGTGAAATCACACCCGAAAAGTATCAAGAATCTAGAGAGAGATGGAATCAAACCATAGCTAGTAAAAATAACCTGCGTAGTCACGCAAAGCGTAGGACTGGTTTATCCCTTGAAGATTTTATTAAAATGATTGTTGATTTGTACGGCTATGATTATATTAATAAACCATCTTTACATCGCTTAATTTGTACAGCCAACCCTAAAATCGGGCATCATTCTAAATCTGTTCACGAGGAAAACCTAGCTTTTATCGCTAGGTTTAGCAGAGAATATTCCTATGAACAATTACTTAATATTGGGTTGCAGACTGTGCATGATTACTTAGGCAGCATACCTTCTGATTTCCAGTCACATACACCTCTTTATTATCCTGCTACAACGGTTGAAATTAAGTTAGATAAAAACGGGTATATTCCAAGCGAAAAACCAACCAATATACGCAGTTTGGTTCATCAATTCCTTGTTAATAATGGTTATAGACCATTAGTAGATAAGGGTATTCCTCCAGAAGATATTTTAAAATTGCTCTTTGATAAGCAGCCGAAGATACTTATTAACACTCTGCCTTTGTTACGGGATATGTTAAGTATTCCTGCTGATGATTTCCTTAGAATGTGTAAGGATTTGTGTGATCTTAATTGAACCACGGATGCCTCAGTTCTCTTATTTTATCTTCCATCCTTTTAGTATTAGTGTTAACCCAATTTCTAAAATTATGCATAGCTTGACTTCTAGCAATAATTAAACATTGCTGAACATATTCATTAATTAATTCAACAATGGGGATATTAGGAAAATTAGGGCTAGATGGCGATTGCAAGTAATTCACGCGATGGGCTACGCTCAACCATAATTCTATTATTTAAATCTAACTAAAATCCGTTAAAATCAAGACTTAGGGATTATGGACAGGGAGAGACAAGGGTGCCTACACTTGGCGTTAACATTGACCACATCGCCACCATTCGCCAAGCCCGGCGGACAGTGGAACCAGACCCCGTAGCGGCTGCGGTACTGGCAGAATTAGCGGGTGCAGATGGTATTACAGTGCATCTGCGGGAAGATCGAAGACATATCCAAGACAGAGATGTGGTATTGTTGCGGCAGACAGTGCGATCGCATCTCAACTTAGAAATGGCCGCTACAGACGAAATGTTAGGAATTGCCCTCGATATTAAACCAGATTACGTGACCTTAGTCCCCGAAAAGCGGGAAGAAGTCACAACAGAAGGCGGATTAGATATCGTCGGACAAATTGCTAGAATAGGTGAGATAGTCGATAAATTACAGAGCGTTGGTATTCCAGTTAGTTTATTTATCGACGCACAGCCAGCACAAATAGAAGCATCCGTCAAGGTAAAAGCGCAATTTATTGAACTGCACACCGGACAGTACGCTGAGGCTAAAGACGAAACCCATCGCCAGCAAGAATTAGCCATATTAGCTCAAGGGTGTGAACAAGCAATAAAAGCTGGCTTGCGCGTTAACGCAGGTCATGGACTCACCTACTGGAACGTTTATCCCGTAGCTGCACTACCAGGAATGGAAGAACTAAACATTGGTCATACCATTATCAGTCGAGCCGCATTAGTCGGAATCGAAAGAGCAGTCCGCGAAATGAAACAAGCCATACTCTTGTAGAGACGCGATTCATCGCGTCTAAAAACTCAAGACTTTAAAAACAGAGGGGTTGTAACTGCGAAATCCAGAAATTTGGAGTTAAATCTTTCAGCAAAACGCTATGACCTCAACAGACTCTAACAGCCTGCCCCTTTGGGTACAGCACAGAGATAAAGTACTAGAACAAAGTACCGATATTGAATGGCGCTATGGCAAATTTCCCGACTACACCCGTTCCAACGAAAACCTAGCCAAAGAAAGTACACGTAATCATCCCCAAGACTCACTAGAAGCCATTGTTCAGAACTTAGTGAGAACCTTCGATGTAGAAGCTAACTTCAAAACCAACCCCCAGCAGTGGATATCGGTTGTCAACGAAAAGTTCCGTATGAGTACCAATGGAGGCCCTAGCTACACAATATCAGATGTAGTTGAGTCAGGGACTTACAAACTCTTAATTGGGAATACCCAACATTACAAAGCGGCTGAGGAAAACTTTGAAACATCCACAAGCCTCTTCCATACAGCATTTCCAGAAGGATTTCTGTGGGAAGTGCTAGAAGTCTTCTCAGCCCCCCCCACCGTAGCCTTTAAGTGGCGGCATTGGGGACATTTTAAAGGCGCATACAAAAACAATGCCCCCACAGGAGAGACAATAGAAGTGATTGGCATGAGTGTTGCCCATGTCACCGAGGACTTAAAAATCCTTTCCTTGGAACACTACTATGACAACACCAAGTTTTTAGAGAAGCTGACAGCAAGCGAACAACAAGAAACTGGTGAACAAAAGCAGAAAAAACCGAATTTTTGGAGTTTTTTCCAACAATTGTGGCATTGGCAAGAACAACCCAGAACTGGCGAACCAAAAACCAGTGCTTGTCCTTTTAGTGCTTTGATCAGGTAATTCTGGTTTAATTATTTTTTAGGGGTACAGGATATAGCTCTGTACCCTCAAATTATTGAATAGTAAACAAAGGTTAAAAAAATGAAAACATACTATTACGCTTTGGCAAGTCAAAAATTCCTGATACAAGAAGAACCAACCGCAGAAATCCTTAAAGAACGCATTCGTTACTACCATGAACAAGAAAAAGAAATTGATTTTTGGTTAGTGAAGCAGCCAGCTTTCTTAGAATCACCTGAGATGGCAGAGCTAAAAGCGCAGTGTCCTAAACCAGCCGCCGCCATTATTTCCACCAATGCCCAATTTATTACCTGGCTAAAACTGCGATTAGAGTATGTAATTACAGGAGAATTTCAGGCTCCTTCTCAGACAATCTCAGATCCTTTGGCATCACTCACCTCAGTGTCTTAAGCAGTTCGTAGTAAACTTCGCCAGCTACGACAATTTGGGGTAGGTGAAAAACCTGCCCTGAAAGTAGGGAGAAAAAAAGGCATTTTTAAACTTTTTGAAAAAAATCCAGTTTATGCGTCCCAATCTTTTGCAAAAATTTGATGCTTTATCTAGTGTATTAGCACTTACTACAGCCAGCTTAATAGGTAGCATGACTTCTGTCACTGCCCAACAAAATCTTCCCGTTTGTCAACCTCCCCGCCCTGGAGAATATCTTTTGCTGGTAGTTAGTCCCACAGCAAATAATCAGAAACAGTTACGTAGTGCCTTACCAAATGAAATTCAAGCTACAACGTGCCGATATCTCACGGATACAGTAACGCGCATCGGTGGATTTAACAGAATTGACGATGCTAATCGTTGGGCGAGATATATAGATAATATTGTCGGTTTATCTGCCATCATCACAACAAGACCAGGAGGTAATGTCACACAAGCACCAACTCCACCTCCAGTTCAAGCACCACAAAATCAACCTCCGACAATCAGCTTTAATCCCCAAGTACTAGGAGATGGTTATGCTGTATTGGTGGATTATTTTAACAAACCAGAACTAGTTAATAGCGTCCAGCAAGTAGTGGGAGGTAACATAGGTTTTGCTTCTTACGGACAACGCCCTTACTTATTGGCAATTTATACTGGCAATCGACAAGAAGCATACAACACACTGCAAAGGCTCAACGAACGCGGTTTTTTTGCCGTCCTCGTAGATGGAAGTAAGGTAATGTTACTGCGTTCATCTGTACGCTTTTAACATATTTGAGTCATTGAAACGTATCTGGTACTGGAATTACGATTGACGCTGGCGTAGCCTGCTGTTGGCTCTATTACGAATTACGAATTACGAATTACGGTACTAGTAAGCAGACCTAGCTAACCAATAAATGGTTATACCCAAAGCCGAACCAGCTATCACCTGTACTGGTGTATGTCCCAATAATTCCTTAAGACGGTCTTGGCTAAAGTCGGGTTTTTCGTGGAATAATTCATCAATCATTTGATTGAGAATTCGGGCTTGCTTACCAGCAGCTTGACGGACTCCGGCAGCATCATACATGACGATGATGGCAAAAACTGTAGCCAAAGCAAACTCAGGCGATGCCCAACCAATACTTTGCCCTACACCAGCCGCTAGAGCTGTCACCAAAGCTGAATGGGCGCTGGGCATACCTCCAGTTGTCACTAAAACACGGACATTCAGTTTCCGATTTTTGACTACCTCAACTACAAGCTTCAATGCTTGAGCAATTAAACAAGCTACCAGAGCAACCAACAGCACCCGGTTATCTAAAATGTCGCCTATGTCCTGCATGGTGTTTTGGTTCGATTAGTAAATTTAGCAGCAATTATTTTCTGAGGAAACATTTCAATGCAACCCAAAATCCCCAATCCAAAATTGACCTAGTGATTGCGACTGGTGATATAGTGAGCCAGCGCCTGGAGTGGTTGTGCCAATTTGCCAAATGTTTCCAATTCCTTACAGGCTGCTTCCACTAGTTGTTGAGCTTTGGAGCGTGATTCTTCAATTCCCCAAAGGCTGGGATAAGTAATTTTTTTAGCAATTAGGTCTTTACCAGCAGTCTTACCTAATTGCTCCTGGGTAGCAGTGATATCCAGGATATCATCTATGATCTGAAATGCCAGACCAATGTTTTGAGAATAGCGAGAAAGTCGTTGCACATCTTCAGAAGATGCTCCAGCGATAACGCCTCCACAAACAACACTAGCTTCTAAAAGAGCAGCCGTTTTGTGGTTATGAATAAAATTCAGGGTTTCTAGGGAAATATCTGTCTTACCTTCTGAGTCTAAATCAACTACTTGACCGCCCACTAAGCCAGCAGCACCCAAGGCTTTACCGAGACGAGCTATAACTTGCAAAACTCGCTCTCTCGAAACGTTTTCCGGGGTTTGAGTAGCAACAAATTCAAAAGCATAAGCCAACAAGCCATCACCAGCTAAAATAGCGATATCTTCACCATAAATCTTGTGATTTGTCAACTTTCCACGACGATAATCATCATTA
Source organism: Anabaena sp. CCY 0017 (assembly GCF_963920885.1). NCBI lineage: Bacteria > Bacillati > Cyanobacteriota > Cyanophyceae > Nostocales > Nostocaceae > Anabaena > Anabaena sp. CCY 0017. The sequence continues at coordinate 32,328 of NZ_CAWUDG010000025.1, forward strand.
TCCATTGCTGGTAGGTCGTCGTGAATTAAAGACATTGTATGAAGCATCTCCATAGCACAGGCTGTTGGCATGGCCATTTCAATTGCGCCGCCCATCATTTCACAGGCAGCAAGGCAGAGAATGGGGCGTACACGCTTACCTCCAGCTAATAATGAGTAGCGCATGGATTCATAAATCTTTTCTGGATAAATCACGGGAATAGCCTGATCCAGAGCAGTTTCACAAAGCTTTTGCCGCTCTTTGAGATAGGCGACTAGGTTAAAGGTGGCTTCCTCTTTCATTTTCTGGAGGTTATCAGCTGCTACCATTCTTAATATTCCTTCAATTTTAGGCTGTTAGCTGTTTGTTTTATCAGTCACAATTTTAAGATGCTGTGGCGCGGAAAAAGTCATGAGTGAGGAGTGAGGAGTTAAAAATTTAGAATTCATAACTCATAACTCATAACTACTTTGCCTTTTTCAAATAGCTGGCGACTGTGTTTTGCAATAAAATAGCAACTGTCATCGGACCAACACCACCAGGAACTGGAGTGATATATTCCGCGACACCCGCAGTTGATTCCCAGTCAACATCGCCGACTAAGCGACTTTTGCCACTGGCATCTGTTACACGATTCATCCCCACATCTATCACAACGGAGCCTGATTTTACCATCTCGCCAGTAATTAATCCTGGGCGACCGACGGCTGCAATGATTAAATCAGCATTCTTCGTGATATTACCAAGGTTGAGCGATCGCGAGTGAGCAATGGTAACAGTAGCATCAGCTTCCAATAACATCAAGGCCATTGGTTTGCCTACTAAAATGCTGCGTCCCACCACCACAGCCTGTTTTCCCTGCAAAGGAATTTCATATTCCTGCAATAGCCGCATCACACCATAGGGTGTACAACTGCGTAAACCAGGTTCTCCCCGCACTAGCCGCCCCAAGTTCATTGGATGTAGTCCATCAGCATCTTTGTCTGGGTCGATTTTATTCAGCAGGGCGACAGCATCCAAGTGGCTAGGTAAAGGCAACTGCACGAGAATACCATCCACACGCTCATCTTGATTGAGTGCAGCAATGACTTCCTCTAGTTCCCCTTGGGTGGTTTCTGTAGAAAAATGCTTGCCAAAAGAAGCAATACCGACTTTAGCGCAAGCTTTTTCTTTGTTGCGGACATAAGCAGCCGAGGCGGGGTTATCCCCCACCATTAATACAGCTAAACCAGGCGATCGCCCAAATTTTGCTTGTGTTTCTGTAGTCATAGCTGAAAGTTCCTGATGAATTTTTTCAGCTAAAGCTTTACCATCGAGAAGTTTGGCAGTTTTTGTTTCCATTAAAATCCCTACAAGACTCGCCCTTAGTCCATATTTCAGTCTTTTGCAGCCAAGTCAATAGGCAAAAGTCTATTGACTATGAAGGCGTTGCTGCTTAGTGCCTTAGCGTTTTTCCACACAAGACCATACTCATATTATTTATCTTCTCAGATAAACTGCCTCATCTGAACAGCTAAGGAATGAAATATAAAGGGTAATGGAGAATGGGGAATCATCCTTCTTAAATTTACGAACGGGAACTAACTTCATGGAACCAACAAAAAAAATTCACCTTTGCAGTCTGATTCCTTACCGCCAGGGAATTGCTTTATTACTTGTAGCTGGACTTTGTAGTTGTAGTTCCTTCACAACAAAGAACTTAAAAGTCGGAAATTTCAGCATTGGTAGTAACGTCACCCTGATTCAGGAAATTAAACCAGAAACAGACCAAGGAAATATAGTTTACGTCCAAGGTAAGGTAGAAAAGCAAGTTCCCTTAATTAAGCAATGGGCATATCAAATTAATGATTCCACTGGTAAAATTTGGGTGATTACTAACCAATCCAACCTGAAAGAGGGGGAGCAAGTGGTAATTAAGGGTAAAGTTAACTACAAGAGTATTCCCTTAGCTGACCAAGAGTTTGGGGAAGTTTATATAGAGGAAAGTTAAAAATTTCACGATAAATTGTTAGTATAAAAAAATCGATGAATGATCAACCAGTTCAGGTTGCGATCGCAATTCTTTACCAAGAAGACAAGTTTCTCATGCAACTGCGAGATAATATTCCTGGTATTCTTTACCCTGGTTACTGGGGGCTATTCGGTGGACATCTAGAACTTGGGGAAACGCCAGATATCGCACTAAGGCGAGAAGTTATCGAAGAAATTGGCTATACCCTACCATCATTTGTAGAATTCGCTTGTTATGCCGATGATGCTGTTGTGCGCCATGTCTTTCATGCACCACTCCTCGTAGAATTAAAGCAACTGGTTTTAAATGAAGGCTGGGATATGGGATTATTAACACCAGAAGATATTCGCCAAGGTCAGTGTTATTCCCCAATAGCCGATGAAATTAGACCTTTAGGTACTATACATCAGCGCATCATGTTGGATTTCATTAGTCATTAGTCATTGGGAAGTCATAATCTTTCCCCCCCTGCACCCTGCACCCTGCAACTAGCACCCCCTGCCTCTTCCCCCTGCCCCCAGTCAAGTGTTGAAATTCCGGTAAAAAACCGTACTTAAACCGAAACTTGTTCCTTAGATGAATTCCCTAGACTAAAATAGTGATAGAGGCAAAAATATTAAGCTGCTGAGTTTCAATACTCAGTTGAATATAAGTAATATGGGATTCTTTGACTCTGATATAGTTCAGCAAGAAGCAAAACAGCTGTTTGAAGATTATCAAGCACTAATCAATCTTGGCAACAACTACGGCAAGTTTGATCGTGAAGGGAAAAAGCTGTTTATTGAGCAAATGGAAACTATGATGGATCGCTATCGCGTCTTTATGAAGCGATTCGAGCTGTCAGAAGATTTTATGGCGCAGATGACCGTGCAGCAACTTAAGACTCAGCTAAACCAATTTGGTGTGACTCCGCAACAGATGTTTGAGCAAATGAATCTTACCCTACAGCGGATGAAAACCGAACTAGAAAAACAGCAATAGTGAATTTTAAATTTGACATTAGGGATTTTGGATTAATTACCCATCCAAAATCCCTACTTGTTTATGGTTTAGGGCGCTGAAACTGAGAAGGTGGTTTAAATTTCTCTGAAGGTACACCCTTGAGGGCTTGCTGCATAAAATCTTTCCAGATGGGAGCTACCATACCGCCACCGGTTGCACCTCTAGATAATGGTCTGTTATCGTCTCTACCTATCCAGATAGCAGTTGTCAACTGTGGCACAGTACCCACATACCAAATATCTCTTTCAGATGAAGTTGTACCTGTTTTACCCGCACTGGGGCGACCGATATCTGCACCTTTACCAGTTCCCGAAGTGACTACTGAACGCATCACATCGATAGTTGCTGCTGATGCCCATTGATCTAGAACTAACTGGGGTTTGGGTGTATTATCTAGCAAGATATTTCCACTACTATCAGTGACACGCGCCATAACTGTTGCTGGTGATTGCCAGCCATAATTGGCAAAGGTAGCGTAAGCACTAGCTAGTTCCAGGGGCGTAATGCCTATAGCTCCCAAAGGCAAAGAAGTCACAGGAGCCATCGGACTCATGATTCCCAAGGTACGGGAGGTTTCTACGACTTTATTCATGCCTATAGTCATACCCAACCTGATGACTGGGATGTTACGAGACTGGGCGAGGGCTGACCGTATTGATATTGCTCCTTGAAAGCCACCGTCGTAGTTCCTCGGACTGTACCAACCGCTACCATCTCGATAACGGACAGGTGAATCTTGTACTGTGCTGTCTGGTGTATATTTACCAGTGGCGAAAGCAGCATAATATACTATTGGCTTAAAGGCAGAACCTGGTTGACGCTGGGCTTGGGTGGCACGGTTGAATTCGCTAGCTCTGGAATTTACACCACCTACCAGTGCCTTGATAAAATGCGTGCGGGGGTCGATGGCGACTAAAGCTATTTCATTACCCCGCAACCCTTGACGGTTCAGGTTTGCACTCCACTTGCTGACAGTTTTTTCCGCCATCGTTTGGAATTCAGCATCAACAGTAGTTTGCACACGCATACCACCTTTGATCAGCGCCTCACGTCCAAATTTCTGCACTAATTCTTGAGACACAGTATTAGTTACATAAGGTAAGGCACTACCTTGGAATGACCTGATGCGACCAAACTTCAGTTCTTGCTTGAGGGCATCATTATGTTCTTCCTGGGTAATCCACTCCAATTCCAGCATCCGCCCCAAAACTTCCCTTTGTTTGCGTCTTGCCAGTTCTATATTCGCAAAGGGACTGAATTCTTCTGGGGCTTGGATTAAACCCGCCATCATTGCTGACTCAGCCAAGGTTAAGATTTCTGCTGACTTGTCAAAATAGCTGCGTGCTGCCGTTTGTACACCATAATTATTATGACCCCAATAAACTTGATTGAGGTACAGTTCTAAAATTTGGTCTTTGCTGAGAATTTGCTCTAACCGAATTGCCAGTACTCCTTCAGCTAACTTCCGAGTAAAGGCACGTTTTTGAGATAAAAACAAATTTTTCACCAGCTGCATGGTGATGGTAGATCCGCCCTCTCGCACCCTACCAGCTGCCAAGTTTACTATCAAAGCCCGTCCGACACCACTGGGATTTATACCGTGATGGTCGTAAAAATGACTATCTTCGCTGGCTAGTACTGCCCGTTTCAGATTTGGGGAAATTCTATCTAGGGGCATAACTTCCCGGTTGGCTTCACCGTGAAGACTTGTTAAGAGTTTGCCATTAATGTCATAAATATAAGTTGTTTCTGATGGCACAAAGTTACGCAGCTGTCTGACATCTGGCAAGTTACGGAAACTAATAGCCAGACCAACCAGCCCTCCGGCTACAATAGAGCTTGCCAGCATTGTGATTGACAGCAGAGTACCGCCAGTTATTTGGCCTACTCCCTTCAAAAACTCAAAACCTGATGAAGTCTGACGTTGTTGCTGCTTATTTGTAAAAGTCCTAGAAGACGACACGGCGTTCTCACTTCCTCACTGGTAAATATAACTGTAATTCATTCAATGAAGCCAGGCGGTTAATTTTTTGCAATTATATTAATTCGGTAGATTAAAGTACTGACAAATTGCCTGTGAATATAACCAACCCAACTTTTAGACTAAAAAGCGTAGTTAATAGCGAATCTCTTAGTATGACGCAAAATTTTTCTTGGCTACATCGTGGAATAGTAGAAATTTTTCCCCAACCAACTGATGCTGATCGTGAAAGTGAAAGTTTAGAGAAGCGCTTGGTAACTACGAACCGACCTTTAAGGATCAAATTGGGAATTGACCCGACAGGATCTGATATTCATCTTGGTCATAGCATACCAGTACGCAAACTGAGGGCATTTCAAGATGCAGGTCATACAGCAGTTCTCATTATTGGTGATTTTACGGCTCGTATTGGCGATCCTACAGGTAAATCTGAGGTACGCCGTCAGCTCACAGAGGCAGATGTGGCACAAAATGCTCAAACTTATCTTGACCAAGTGCGCCCTATTCTGGATTTTGACACACCAGGACGGTTGGAGGTGCGTTATAACTCTGAATGGCTTTCCGGGCTTAATTTAGGGAAGATTCTAGAGTTACTCTCGACGATGACGGTGGGGCAGATGTTGGCTAAGGAGGGATTTGCTGAACGTTATAAAAAAGAGAATCCAATTTTTATCCATGAGTTCCTATATCCATTGATGCAGGGCTATGATTCAGTGGCTGTCGAGGCAGATGTGGAATTAGGGGGAACTGATCAAAAGTTTAACATTGCCGTGGGGCGAGATTTGCAACGCCATTTTGGACAAAAGCCCCAATTTGGCTTGCTGCTACCAATTTTAATTGGTACAGATGGTGTGCAAAAAATGTCTAAGTCCCTCAGTAATTATGTTGGCTTGTCAGAACACCCTGCCCAAAAATATCAGAAGTTACAAGGTGTTCCCGATAATTTACTGTCTCAGTATTTTGAACTGCTGACGGATTTACCTTTGGAAAAGCTGCCAGAAAATCCTCGCGATCGCCAAATGCTTTTAGCTTATGAGGTCGTTAAACAGTACAACGGTGAGACAGCCGCTAATGAGGCTAAGGAAGCGGCAAAAAGCGGCGGTAAGGAAGGCGCAGTTCCAGAATTTTCTCTGGCTGAGGTGTCAGAGTTTCCTGTGAAGTTAGCGTCTCTTCTCAATGTGACTGGTTTGTGCAAAAGTACAGGGGAGGGTAAACGGAAAATTCAAGAAGGTGGGGTGCGTCTAGATGGCGATCGCATCACTGATGTTGATACCACTTTTGAGCAGCCTAGTCAATTACACGGGCGTGTGCTACAAGTTGGTAAAAATAAATTTGTCCGACTTGTGAAGAATTAATAACTAATGACCAATGACTAATAACCAAATAATTGTGCCTTTGGATGTGCCGGATCTACAAAGTGCGATCGCGCTTGTAGATCAATTGCCGCAAGTAAATTTCTGGAAAGTGGGTTTAGAATTATTTACTAGTTCTGGCCCCACAATCCTGGAAGTTTTAAAATCCCGGAAAAAACGGATATTTTTAGACTTAAAGTTTCACGATATCCCCAATACTGTAGCGGGGGCTTGTCGTAGTGCTGCTAGTTACGGGGTGGATTTACTCACGATTCACGCTACTGCTGGCAGAGATGCCCTGAAAGCGGCAACTGAGGCGGTACAGGTGGGGGCAATGCAAGCAGGTGTCAAACCACCGCAATTAATCGCCATTACCCTGCTGACGAGTATTTCTTCCAGGCAGCTGGCTTTTGATTTAAAAATTCCGTTAGAATTGCCAGAATATGCTTTAGAAATGGCACTGATGGCGCAGGAATGCGGGGTAAATGGGGCGGTTTGCTCACCCCAGGAGGTTACACAGTTACGCCAAACTTGTGGAAATGACTTTTTGCTGGTTTGTCCAGGTGTGCGCCCAACTTGGGCAGACAAGGGAGATCAAAAGCGATCGCTTACCCCAGCCCAAGCTATCAAAGCCGGTGCAGATTACCTTGTAATTGGTCGTCCGATAACTGCGGCGGCTGAACCTGAGTTAGCCTGGAATCAGATTGTTGAGGAGTTAACTACAGTGGGATGAAAGCAGGAGTCCAGAAGAAAAATTATGGCTTATGGCTTTTAGCCTTCGGCTTGTGGCTAGTAGCGGCAGATAGCATTAATAATTCAGCATTTGCCAATACACCTGTTTTACTTACTCAGAGTCAAGCAGTTAAAAATGGCTTAAGTTCTACTTGTTCTGAACAAAGTTTAGAATTATTAACTACTCAGCTATTGCAAGATTTACCAAGTTATGCAAATCGCTTTACTCAACGCGCCCGCCGTCGCAGTCGTACCAGTGATATTTACAGTTATGTCCTATTAGCAGGAAAACCAGAGTTTCAGCCCCTACCCATTAACTCTGGTGGGCATAACGCCAATGGGCAGAAAGGCACAGCAACAGGAGTAGAGCAAGTTTTCTTTACTACTTTAGAACGGCAGTATATAGCTGGTAAAATCGTTGAATCGCAGCAATTTCACTGGTTGTTATTGACAAAAAGTAAGACTGGGTGGCGTTTAGTAATGATGTTTACCCAAATTGCTGGTGATTCTCAACAAGTAGTATCGCCTCCCAGGGATAGTAGCAAGGGTGTAATTGCCCAAGCAGTTAAAACTTGGTTGCGAGATTGTCAGGCGGGTAGTGTGCGGATGCGTACCGGAATTTAATAATCTCCGCAATCACAACTACTACCGCCATCATAACTACCACTATCGCAATTACTGCTGCTATATCCACTACTGTCGTTACTACTGCTACCGCCATAATCACTACTATCGCAATTACTACTGCTACCGCCATAACCACTGCTGCTACTAGAGTTATAGCTACCATAATCGTGAATATATGAGCTACTCCAAACACTGTTATTGTTGCGGGTATTGTGGCGAGTAATTTCTCGATAACGATGACGTTTTTTCTTTTTAGCAGATGAGGCAGAATTAAGATAAAGATATATTGCGCCGATCAAAATTCCCCACACACATACTAAAAATATAATTAAGTCCCACATATTTTTTCCTGTGCTAACCGATTCCCCGTATTAACTACAGTTCTTTCAGCCGCTATTCCAGATTTGATCATTTGGCTAAATTGAAGCCAGCCTGAACCCATCACGGTTTTTAAGGATTATGATAGCTATTTCTCAACAACCTCCAAAAATGACCGTCCAGGAATATCTGACATGGGAACCCCAACAAGATATTCGCTATGAATATGTCAACGGCAAAATTTTTGCCATGACAGGCGGGACAATTCCGCACAATGATATTGCACTTAATCTTTTAGAACTTACGCACTTTACAAATTAATCAGGGTATGATTTCCATAAAATACGTCGTTTCAGACTTTGCTCCCCGATTATTTTGATTGTAAATAGACCAGCATTGTAGGGGTTTAGCATTGCTAAACCCCTACGAAAGATATGGTTTTTGACAATACATATTTAATGTTAATTGTCAATGCGTAACTTCTAGTTGATCATATTCAGCATCATCAGGGTTATCCCAAACTTTTTGCAAAGCTGGCTCAGAAAGCTTTGCAGCTGCTAAAGTAAACATTTGGTCTGAATTTGGCTGATCTAAAGAGTCTATAAAGTCTGTAACTAGCAAAATGTGTTCAGGAGACATTCGGCTAATTTTTTCCCATAGCTTTTGTTTTAACCGATCTTCTGTGTACATTCTTGACTTTTCCTAGTTCATAGTGAGTTCGTCCAACTTGGTACGCACTGCTTGAATATCTTGCCACATTAACCATTTAGGCTTACCTACTTCCTTAGAAGGATTACGCAACAGGTAAGAGGGGTGAAAAATTGCCATACATAAACGCCCTTCCCACTCCAACCACTGACCGCGAATTTTTGTAATTCCCCGCTTATCGCCAGTAATACCTTTGACCGCAGTTGCACCTGTGAGTAAAATGATTTTCGGGTCAACAAGGCGAATTTGTTCTAGTAAGTAGGGTATACAAGCCCCCATTTCATCAGGGGTGGGGGTTCGGTTTGCTGGTGGGCGACATTTATTAATATTGGCAATATATATATCTTGTTCTGTACTCAGATTCACAGATGCTAATATTTTCTCTAGCAACTGCCCTGACCTACCGACAAATGGTAAGCCAGTTTCGTCTTCGTTTTGACCGGGTGCTTCTCCGATGAGCATAATTGGTGCTTGGAGATGACCACGCCCGACAACAGCATGAGTCCGATTGTCTCCCAAGCCACAACGATGGCACTGATTGCAATCCTGTGTCAACTCGGTCATATTGTTGTATGTTCCGGGTTTAATAGGGATTTTTGCGTTTGTGGGGATTAAATCTCGTGGGTTCGAGTTGGTGTCATCGAAGAGGGTGAGTTGAATATCGCTGCTCATTAAAACCAGAATTTTAGGGTTAGCTCCGAATGGTGCTATTGCTTACCGAGTCATGATATAGGAATCCGATTTGATTATTGAAAAAATCTAAGTATATGTAGGGTGTGTTATGGCTTTAGCCTAACGCACCGTCTTCTGGGTCTTGGTGCCGTACTCTCCTGAATAACACACCCTACGTGTGTTTCATAAATCAAATATGAGTCCTATATTACCATTGTATCGATTCCAGTGGCGATCGCTAACCATGAATCCGGCACGAAGTTCTAATTCACAACTAACAAACTCAAAATATTAAGATATTGATCAAGCTTTGGCTTTTTATTGAGATAATTTCCAAAGGGTACGCGTTACTCTGGTGAATTTTTTAAGGGGAATAGATGACGATTAAGCGGTTAATTTTATTTTTTGTCCTAACGCCGATAGCAATCCTGTTGTCAGTTTCATCTTTATTTGGGACTTTGCAGGAGCCACAGTTTCAAAGTCGTCTGGAATTGTACCAAACTAATATTGCGCTACAAGCCCAAGCTTGGCAGCTAGAAGACGTTAATGATGAAAACTTGTCAGCAATTCAAGCAGCGATTCTGGGAGAAAACCCCCTAGAAAGTGCTACAAAGCAATATCAGCAGGTGCGTCAGTCAGTCCAAACTAATTTGGATAAAGCTCAAAAACAACTTGCTCAATCTAAAGCTCTTCCCGTACCCCCTAAACCTTTACCAGATGCACCTCCAGATCCTCAAGCTTCGCGTCAGGAAAATCAGGGAAAGTTGCGGAAATCTATCCAAGAACTGCAAAAATTACAAGCTGATTTAGATTTACGTCTAGGAATTTTACAAGCCAAGCAAGAAAAAACTGATCCAGCTATAAACACTTGGGGTGAATTACAGCAACGCTCCCAAATTAGTCCAAAATTTCGGGAAACTGCGGCTGTGTTGAGTGGAATATGGAGTGACCCGCCTCGACTTCTACCTAATTCCCAACAGCTAATTAACAAAAATTTAGATGGCTGGTTTCGCGATACTTCTTTAATTCAACTTTACCAACTCCAACAACGACAAGAAGCTTTATCAACAATTCAGTCCGAACAACAAGAAGCGGCTACCCAAGCTGTGGTGAAATTAGCTCTCATTGCCACAATTCCCACTGCGACAGCATTAACTGGTCTAATTTTACTGCTTATCTTGATTGGTCAGCGTTTGATCAAGGGGAAAGCTGCTTTATTGGCTCAAAATGCTGATTTGCCTTGGTCAACGCCTTGGGGTGCAGAAACGATTTTACAGGTTTTTGTGGTGGGCTTTTTCTTTATGGGGCAACTGTTTGTACCTGTTTTGGTCATGCTGCTTCCCATCCCGCGCCCCATTGTGAATGTCCGACTTCAGGCTTTGTCTGTTTTAGTTAGTTACATGATGGTGGCTTCAGGGGCGCTGTTGGTGCTTTATTTATCGCTCAAGCGCTATTTTCCGCTACCAGAAAACTGGTTTCGCTTCCGGTTGCAGGATCGGTGGATTTTGTGGGGATTTGGCGGTTATTGTGCTGCTTTACCGATAGTGGTGGTGGTGTCGTTGATTAACCAACAATTATGGCGGGGTCAGGGTGGTAGTAATCCTTTGTTACAGTTGGCGCTGGAAAGCCAAGATACTGTGGCTCTGGGGCTGTTTTTCTTTACTGCGGCGATCGCTGCCCCAATTTTTGAAGAACTGCTGTTTCGCGGCTTTTTATTGCCTTCTCTGACTCGTTATGTACCTGTTTGGCCAGCAATTATTTTGAGTAGTTTGTTGTTTGCGATCGCTCACCTGAGTTTGTCGGAAATCCTACCCCTGACAGCGTTAGGGATTGTTTTAGGTGTAGTTTACACGCGATCTCGGAATCTCTTGGCTCCCATGCTGCTTCATAGTCTGTGGAATAGTGGAACCTTACTCAGTCTATTTGTTTTGGGTAGTGGTAATTAATAAAACTTCATAACACGGTTGCGAATTTTAAAATTATTTGCTTACATTTGGTTATATAAATGTTATTTTGAGCATAAAAATTCTGCTAGCAAATATCAGTGCAGCAATACTGTCAACTCAATTACAAAATGTTTAGCTAAACATCGAGTATTATCTGGGTAACTTCAGCAATCACTGAAATATGTATTGCCTTTATTTGCCATTTTGGCAGGAATTATTTTGTTACAAATGCTATTTTGACTCTATGTAGTTCTCCTCTACTTCAGAACTAGCACTGTACTTGTAAAATTTGTTTCCTCACCATGAAGGAAATACATCTACAAATAATACAAGTAATTTAAATCAAACCGTGTTTTAGTTAGCAGCAAAAAATGTGCGATTTTTAATTATCAGGGCTAAGTACAAAATATACGTTAGCTAAAAATCTGTACAAAACCTAGCCAAAGTTGCCTTTTCAATAGGTTAAAAGAGTTAGCAAATAGCACAAGATTTATAAAGATACTGATAAATAATTCCTCTGTATTAGATTGTAAATTTTGCTTTTAAAGTATACAAACTGCTTTACCTATAGGTATTAGGGCGAAATTCTACTAACACAAAATTAAAAATATATTTAAGAAACAAATATATTTGACAATTTTGATTTTCACTAGAATAAAAATTTTATAAACATTTCTCCAGGAGTAAAACTAATATGGCTAATTTAAATTCTAGTCAACCAACCAAACAACTTATTGCTGGTTACTGCGGCATCATTTTTGGAGGAATTGGAGCGCATAAATTTATTCTAGGGTATGTCCCAGAAGGTTTTATCATGCTCGTTATCGCTTTAGTTGGAGGTTTTTTTACCTACGGCATTAGTTTGTTAATTATGCAGCTTGTAGGTTTAATTGAAGGCATGATCTACTTGAACAAGTCCCCAGAAGAGTTTGTTAATACCTACTTTGTGAATAAGCAGGGCTGGTTCTAAAAATTTCTCTATCATCTATCTGTGTTCATCTGTAGTTTGCTATTTCTATGGCTATGCCACGTCAGATATCAGTACCGACAAGGGTGCAAAGCTTTATATGCTAACAATTAAACAAAAATATCTCACCTGGACAATGTTGCTACTGATGGGTATGGGCTACTTCAACGTTATGTCTAATTTGGACATCAACTATTTTGGGAAAAGTTTGATTGCGATCGCGCCCATACAGGTGGTATCTGTGATTTATATTACTTATTTGAGGTGGAGTCGCAGAAAAAATCCGCCAAAGGCCATAAATTCATAAAATTAATATCTTCGACGTTCTGTCATATCTCCGAATTTCGCCTACGCTCAAAATAGAGACGCTTTTATTGAGGCGTTGAAGTTTCGTAGCGAACCCAACACTTGTCATGCAACTTGCCCCGAAAACTCAGCTTACTCCAGAACCAACCCCGACTTCCGAAAAAATTATCCTCGATGTTGGGGGAATGAAATGTGCTGGATGTGTAAGCGCTGTAGAGCGACAGCTAACGCAATATCCAGGAGTCAAAAGCGCCTGTGTGAATCTGGCTACAGAGGTAGCAGTGGTAGAGACAGAACCTGGTCAGGTAGACCAAGATGCACTAGCACAGCGATTGACATCAGCTGGATTTCCCGCTCAACCGCGTCAAGCTAGGGAAAAAGTTGGTGGCGAATCTACCCTACCAGATGCCGAAGAACGCAAGCGTCGAGAAATGCGTTCTTCATTTAGGCAGTTAATTATTGCTGGGGTACTGCTGGTGTTGTCGGGAATTGGACATTTTGGCAGCATGGGTGGTCAAATCCTGCCAATTGTGAATAACATCTGGTTTCACTGTGGATTGGCAACAGTGGCAATATTAATTCCCGGTCGCCCAATTCTAATAGATGGTTGGCGGGGATGGCGACGCAATGCCCCTAATATGAATACCCTCGTGGGATTGGGAACGCTGACAGCCTACACGGCGAGTTTAATCGCATTACTATTCCCCCAAATGGGTTGGGAATGCTTCTTTGATGAACCGGTGATGATGCTGGGTTTTATTCTCTTGGGTAGGACTTTAGAGCAACAAGCCAGAGGTCGCGCTTCAGCCGCTTTTAGGGAATTGCTTTCACTCCAACCACAGATAGCCCGCTTGATTCCTAACCCAGACCCGGAAAAATTAGGTTTGGGAGCAAATATTGTGGAGATTCCTGCCGAAAAGGTGCGTGTTGGCGAATGGTTACAGGTACTACCAGGGGATAAAATTCCCGTTGATGGTGAGGTGCGGTTTGGGCAAACCACGGTAAATGAGTCTATGCTGACTGGGGAAGCAGTACCAGTGATTAAGCAGCCAGGGGATTTGGTAGCCGCAGGAACTCTGAACGAGTCAGGTGCGATCGCTATCATCGCAACTCGTACTGGTAGCGATACCACTTTGGCACAAATCGTGACTTTAGTAGAAGCCGCCCAAATCCGAAAAGCCCCAGTCCAAAAATTAGCCGATACCGTCGCAGGTTACTTTACTTATGGTGTTTTAACGGCTTCTATATTGACATTTGTTTTTTGGTTCTTTTTCGGTACTCATATCTGGAATGATGTCACTGTATCTAGTGGCATGGATATGATGAGTCACGCGCCACTTTCTAGTCCAGAAGCGATGGATGGCGTTTCGACCCATTCCCCCCTACTCACGAGCTTAAAACTGGCGATCGCCGTCATGGTTGTGGCTTGTCCCTGTGCTTTAGGACTGGCTACACCCACAGCGATTCTTGTAGGAACAGCCATCGGTGCTGAACGGGGTTTGTTAATCAAAGGTGGCGATGTCTTAGAGAGAGTCCACCAGTTAGATACAGTTGTATTTGATAAAACAGGTACTTTGACCACAGGCAATCCCACCGTTACTGATTGCCTACCCTTTGAGGAATGGGATGCTCATCAACCTTACTCTCTCCTCCAACTAGCAGCAGCCGTAGAAAGCGGTACTTATCACCCCCTAGCTAAAGCCATTCAACAAGCAGCACAGGAGCAAAAGTTATTTATTCCTGACGCTGTAGACTTTCACACAGAACCCGGTTTGGGTGTATCTGCCATTGTGGAAGGTCTGTCTGTACTTTTGGGTAACTGGGACTGGTTAAGTAAACACGGAGTTTTTGCCAGTGACGCTGCACAACAAATGGCGCAACATCTAGCAGAAGATGGTAAAACGGTGGTTGGCGTAGCAGTTGAGGGTAATTTAGCCGGACTCATTGCTGTTCAAGATACCCTGAGACCAGATGCTGAAGCTACAGTCAACCAGTTACGTCAGATGGGTTTACGGGTAATACTGCTCAGTGGCGATAGATTAGAAGCCGCTAATGCCATAGCTCAACAATTAGGACTAGATAGCACTGATGTGATGGCGGGCGTTCTCCCAGCTAAAAAAGCAGATGTGATCAAATCTCTCCAGTTAACAGGAATATCAAAATCTCCCTCAGTCGTCGCAATGGTTGGCGATGGCATTAATGATGCTCCGGCTTTATCACAAGCTGATGTGGGCATTGCTTTATATTCTGGAACAGATGTGGCAATGGAAACTGCCGAAATTGTCCTGATGCGCGATCGCATAAATGATGTTGTAGCATCAATTCAACTCAGTCGTGCCACCTTCAACAAAATTCGCCAAAATTTATTCTGGGCATTTGCGTATAACACCATCGGTATTCCTTTAGCCGCAGGCGTATTGTTACCAAAATTTGGTTTTGTTCTCAGTCCTTCTGGGGCGGCGGCGTTAATGGCTTTTAGCTCTGTCAGTGTTGTTACCAACTCAATTTTATTGAGGAGACTAGCTCATCGTCTTTGAAAACTGCCAATTAATATTGGCAATCCAATGCTGTTTTTTCTCCAACTCACGCTACACTTAAGTATCGATACTTAAGTGTAGTCAAAACCTGCTACCATTCCTAATGGAGCAACAGTAGCACTGAGTGAGTAGAACCAACGTGTTCTACTCGTTCCAGTCAAGTGGAATACTGAATCAGCTGATTAGCACTAACTGTAGTGCATAAAAATGGCTAAAAACGTTGTCACATTTCTTCATCTTCTGAAGTACAAATCTATCCGTGTTTATCGGTGTACTTGACAAAAATTAAAAAATGGTACACTGCGTTAATTATGATTACTTAGATTTTAACCGATTATATCAACAATGTATCAATGGTAACAGAAAGCAATGAAAGCCATTTATTGATTATTGAGGATGATCAAGGGCGCAAGGAATTTCCTCTGGAAAAAACCATATACTCTCTTGGTAGAGACCGAGAGTGTAATATTCGTTTAATGTCTCAGTTTGTCTCCCGTCGCCATGCCACATTAGTGAGAATGCAACGAGGAGATACTAATGGTTATGGTCATAATTATTATTACCGGATTGTAGATGGCGATGCCAAAGGAAAGCCTAGTGCCAATGGTCTGATGATTAATGGACGCAAAATGCCAGTTCATAATCTCAAAAATGAAGATGAGATTGTTTTTGGCCCTCAAGTACGCGCTATTTATTATTTATTACAAAATACTCAGATATCCAGACAGACGGATGAGATTGAGTATGATATCACACTAATTAATCCAGGTATGACGGACGATGAAGAGTTAGACTGAGAAATAGTTAAAATAAGGGTTTGGTTAAGGTGCATTTGCGTTATGAAAGTAGCCATTACTGGGGCAACGGGATTTGTCGGTAGTCGTCTAGTAGAACGACTGCACAAGCAGGGTCATAGAATACTGGTGTTAACCCGTAACACTTCTTCTGCTCAAAAAGTGTTTCCAGCAGGGGCTTTTCCTAATGTAGAAATTCTGGCTTATACACCCACAATATCTGGTTCTTGGCAAGATGCGCTCGCTGGTTGTGATGGTGTAGTTAATCTCGCAGGAGAACCAATTGCCGAGGAACGCTGGACACCAGAACAAAAGCAGAAAATCCTCAATAGTCGCCAGCTAGGTACACAGAAAATAGCGGAAGCCATAGCCAAAGCTAACCCTAAACCCTCTGTGTTAGTAAATGCTTCGGCTATTGGTTACTATGGAACCAGTGAAACAGCTATCTTTGATGAAACGAGTTCATCTGGTAAGGATTTTCTGGCTCAAGTCTGTCAAACCTGGGAAGCAGAAGCCCAAAAAGTTAAAGATGCTGGTGTGCGTCTTGTAATTTTGCGTTTGGGTATTGTTCTAGGAAATGGTGGTGCTTTGGGCAAAATGATTACGCCATTCAAACTTTTTGCAGGTGGACCCCTTGGTAGTGGTCGGCAGTGGTTTTCATGGATTCACTTAGATGATTTAGTAAGTCTGATTTTACAAGCTTTAACGAACCCAGACATGGCAGGCGCATATAATGCCACTGCCCCTAATCCTGTCAGGATGGCAGGGTTAAGCCAAACTTTGGGACAAGTAATGCAACGTCCTTCATGGCTACCCGTTCCTGGGTTCGCGCTCGAAGCTCTCTTAGGAGATGGCGCGATGGTAGTTTTAGAAGGTCAACAAGTCATGCCTAAGCGGACTTTAGAGGCGGGTTTTGAGTATGAATATCCTAATTTGCAACCAGCGTTGTCACAAATTATAGGAAAGTGCTGAGTGCTGAGTGCTGAGTAGGTAGGGGCGGGTTTAAGCAGTGAGTCTGTGGTTCGTCGAAATCCTTAGTGAACCCCCCCGGACACCGAGTGCTGAGTAGGTATTCCACCACCTCAAGCAATCACTCACAATGATCCCCCAATCTTCTTGGTGGTGGCTATATTTCAATACGGTTCAGTTAAGAAAATTGTAGGTTGGGTAGAACGAAGTGAAACCCAACATTTCCATGACTTTGTTGGGTTGCGCTGCGCTTAACCCAACCTACGTAGACGTTGACTTTTAGGCTTAACTGAACTGTATTGGGCTATATTTAGTCAGCTTGGAATTTGCGAGAAACCCAACTGACTAAACCGCTAAGAAGAGCGCCACCCATAAGGATGCCAATTGCGGGGTTAAACACAGGTATCCAAAGTTGATGCCATAAATCTAAACCTAAGTTTACTCCCGCAGCATCACCAATGGCGGCGATCGCCAACCAAATAAAGCCAAATAAAACTAAGAATACATCAGCAACTAAAACTAGGTTTAGCCAGTTTAATAATTTTTCTTTCATCAGGGAGTGGGGAGTAGGGAACAGGTTGAATTGTTAATTTTGGCTTTTAATCAGACTAGTACAGCACGGCTGAAAGAAGTTCAAAAGTCAAAAATCAAGACTTTTGACTTTTGACTTCCGCTTTGCGGCACTAGTCCTAGCCTTAATTAATTAATCGAATAGCCAAGCTTTGACTTTTGCCAAACTCTGCCAATCTGGTTTTCGGTTTAAACCATCAGCAATGCTATCTTTAACGTCTTTTTCCCATTCTTCGTTCACAAAAATTAACTGTTTTGCGAATTCAATATGTTCTCGCAAACCTTTTTGACCTGTTTCCAACATGGACATAGCCAAGTTAATTCTGGCTTGTGGGTCTTGTGGATTTAACCTCACTGCCTTCTGTGCCGCTTTGTAAGCCAAGCTGGGTTTGTTTTCTAGCAAATACAACCAAGATAAACAAATCCAAGCTGAACTTGTCTTAGGGGCGCGATCGCACACTTCTTTAAATACAGGTATTAAAGTTTCTGGTGTTTCACCAGCTTTATATCGTTCCAAACCTGTATCAAACAGGAATTCTACTGTTTGAGCCATAGCAAATCAGTTAATAGTTATATAGTCAATAGTTGGCAGTCAGTCATCAATAGTAATTAATAACTGACAACCGACCACTGATCATATTACACTCCAAATGACTTGCCGCAACCACAGGTTTGGGCTGCATTGGGGTTAGTGAATTGGAAACCACCACCAATCATGGCATCGCTATAATCGAGCATTAAACCATAAAGGTATAATAAGCTTTTGCCATCGCAAACAATTTTGAAGCCATCATAATCGAAAACTTCATCCTGCGGGGTGATCTTGCTGGTGTCCTCAAAGTCCATCATGTAAGACATTCCAGAACAACCGCCTTGACGCACTCCTACTCGTAAGCATAGTTCGTTACCTTGCTTTTGTTGCAAGGATTTTACCTGGAGTAAAGCTGATTGGCTCAGTTGAATTCCACGTTTTTGGGACTGAGTTACTTGTGTCATTTTGCTGTTTTAACTCCTTAAGTGGTCTAACCTTGAGGGGGCGAGGTTTTTGATTACCGTTGGTTCACCCTGTTTGTTTTTGCTTTTATTCTAGCGATATTGATATCGTTAGTTGTCAAATTGTCAACACTCCGTCAAAAGCAGCCAAAACTTTTTATTCTAGAATTGAGAGATTCGCTCTGTTTAAGGATTCGGTATTGTTGGAGTTTAAGCCTGATGGCAACCACCAGTTGCAACCACTCTTCAGGTGTAGCCAGAAAAATTTTACCCCAGCCTAGTACCGCAGTGAAGTCAAAAATCAAAAGTCAAAAGTCAAAAGCCGATTCTAGTAGGCTGTTCATTGATTTTAGATAGTTGTGTTATTTACGCCATGCTGTACTAGTTATTTCCCATAGTTTACTGCCAAATTGCTTCTTTTTGATTAATCTACTTTATGACAAGTTTTAATCGCTCTACCAGTCGTCGGTTGAAGACATTAACTCAAATTCCTTCTGTATGGGAGGGCGATCGCCGTCCAATGTCATCATCACCCACCCAGGATACAGATTCGGAATCCCAAGGTGAATGTATTCTTTGGGTAGATGGTTCACAGGGTGTTGTCCGGGGAATGGACGTTGTAGCTCCTGAAACAGGCCCCGAAGCAATTGTTCGCACCTTAATGCGCGCGATGGAACATCCCCACAGTCCTGGTAAACCGGCGCGACCCCAAAAAATCGTAGTTAAAGACCGGGAAATTCAGTTTTACCTGCGCGGTGTCCTGCAAGATTTGGATATTGCCATTGACTACGTTCCAGAATTGCCCTTAATTGATGAATTGTTTCGTGGGTTTACAGAAATTCTGGAGAACCAAGTTCCTGATTTACCTCCCCAGTATGCACAAGCATTGCATAATAAAGCCTTGGCTCTTTGGCAGTCTGCGCCTTGGGAATTTTTAGAAGAACAGCAAATCTTATCAATAGAGATTAACAAATGGGATGTGGGTACGCTCTACGCCTCGGTTATGGGGATGCTAGGCATGGAGTATGGAATTTTATTGTATCGCTCAGAAGAGTCTCTCAAACAGTTTCGAGCCGCAGTTTTACAGGATGATGAATCACAAGGACGTTTAGAAGAAGCTTTCCTGAAACAAGATTGCCTGTTTCTGACTTTTGAAAGTGAAGATGAGATAGACGAAGATGAAATAGACGCAGATGAGGATTTAGCCTATCTGCCCATATCGGAAATTGAGCCAACTTTCGGTAATATCCATCCCTTAGAAGGATTACGTTCTGTTTTATATGAAGAAGAGGCGCTTGCTGTCTTCGTGGCTTTAGAAAGCTTGAACCGTTTTATCCGCGATTACCACAGCCAATTGGAGAGCGAGACTTTTCCTAGTCTGAGCCGCAACTATCGCATTTCTCCGCCTAAATCAGAGTCAGAATCAATTAAATCTTTATCTGTAACTGTTTCTACTATGCCGCAGTTAGCAGCAGAATTAGAGGAAATGGCAGGTTTTGATCTCGAAGAAATGGAAGAGGAAGACTTACCTGATTTTTCTTCTTTGCGGGATGACTTAATCCCAGAAGATGCCTTTTTGAGTCTGGGAGTAATATCTTGGGAGATGCTGGAGTCCTTGCGCCAAGGAGTTCAAACCCATCAAGCTGGTGAAATAGAAAAAGTTGGTGACGGATTACCAGTAATTTTAATTCAAACCTCCCGACCCAAGGCTAAAACTGTGATTGAAAAGATTGGTGCAGCCGGCGGACTCAAAGCCATTTGCTT
Source organism: Anabaena sp. CCY 0017 (assembly GCF_963920885.1). Taxonomy (NCBI): domain Bacteria; kingdom Bacillati; phylum Cyanobacteriota; class Cyanophyceae; order Nostocales; family Nostocaceae; genus Anabaena; species Anabaena sp. CCY 0017. Next base: position 52,556 of record NZ_CAWUDG010000025.1, read on the forward strand.
CAATCCTGGTGCTGATCCTTTTGATGGCGATCGCTACGACTTGGGTTTGTTGCAAACTGAAGATGATGAGTTATTCTTATTCGGTGAATTCTTAGAGGATGATCCCACTCATAGAGAAGCTCGCAAAAAATGGAATCAGCGCTGTAAAAATACCAAAGGTTACTGTGGCTTAATTATTGCCAAAGGACTAACAGGTGCGTCCCGTGGTAATCCCCAATTGCGAGATATGATGGCTTTATTTGAAGTGCGATCGCTTTCACCTCAAGATTTAGGTCTCGGCACTCTCCAACTCATGCCCCAATTTTAAACCTATCAAATGCACCATGCCTAGGCGGCCTTCCCACACCGGGAAGGCCGCCTATTGTCTTGTCTGCCTCCTTGGCGGTTGCTATCCCACATTCCGCAGTTTCTTCCGCTTTCCTACTGATTTCCGACTATTTTTAGATACTATGACCATGACAAAAATGGTTGAAAAATTTGAGGCGCATTTTCCTTGGTACTTTATCTTAATTTCATAAAGTACGCGTAATAACATTAATTTTGCTTGATTTAGTCAGCTAATCAACAGGCGTAAAACCATGAAATACTTCAGTAAAAATGGTGACGCTTGAGGTTTTATGAATTTCATTGCCTAATTTTTATCCTGAATTAAGTAAAAACTTAGATATTCTAGCTTTTTGTTCATGTTTTTTTTATAAAGCAGAAATATTTACTTAAATCACCATTTCATAAAGATTATTTAAAGTATAAAATTCATGGTTATAATAGCCGTACCATACAAATAAAGGTAACAGTTCTGCTCCAAAAGCAAGCTTATTAACAAAGAAGCTGCATCATATTTCAGGAGGAATCTAGTCATGAATCTCCACTGGTTTCACTTGTCTTAGAAACAAAGTTTGAGTAACTTTATCAAGTTAAATTGAAAATGAGTATGAAAAACATTCTCTCCTGGGTAAACCAAGGTGATGAAGATTATGAATAGAAAAAACGTTTAATTTAAACAAGTTCTGATAGATAGATAAAACAAAAAAAATCGAGCCATTTTATCTAAAATATCAGGATTGGATAGACACCTTGTTGGTGTAACTGTTTTTACCAGATAGCGTGCGATATCTTTGCTGTCACAATGCTAATTCTAATCTTATATTTTGTTGGGCAATGATCAAGACATTTCACAAAGATGACTTTTTTATTGCTAACGGCATTGCTTGTTTCTTGACACAAACTCTGATAATCTTATCGTCTTCATCTGGAGTTAATTGTTCTTTTAGATGGTGTTAACATATAGCAAATAGCATGATAATGACTAATAAAAAATGGGCTGTAAAACGTATAACTGTCAATTTAGCAACACAGGAAGCAGAAAAACTAGAAAAATATTGCCAGCAAACTGGTAGACCTGCAACAGATGTTATTCGGGAACTGATTAGAGGGCTACCTTTATCAGATGACACCAAGGAAACAAACAACTAGGGATTTAGTTTTAGGGATTTATAGATGATCATCAATTTATATGCCAAAAACACTTGTGATGTTTCCTTGGTCTACATTCACTGACACGTCCCAAGAGTGATAAAGGTAAAGTGATTATCAGATGACATGACGCTGTTGTGGCTTTAGAGAATAGTAAACTTGGTATGTGAAAAAGTGCTGTTGGTGGAGCAAGGTGTGAGCAGCGTGCTGAGTTTAAACCCAGTTGCTTCAAGGACCTTAAGCTATCAAAACTTTTCTAACCAATATGACTACGGCGATAAATAGCCAATTCCGACACCAACCCAGTTACAATCTGTAAAGAAACTGAAAAGGTAAGATGGAATCATGCGTGTTGCAATAGTGGGTGCGGGACTGGCTGGGCTAGCAACCGCAGTAGATTTGGCTGATGCTGGTTGTGAAGTCCAAATTTTTGAGTCCCGTCCATTTGTGGGTGGTAAGGTCAGTAGCTGGGTGGATGATGATGGCAACCATATTGAAATGGGGTTGCACGTCTTCTTTGGGTGCTACTACCAGCTATTTGATTTAATGGAAAAAGTGGGGGCGTTGTCAAATTTACGCCTGAAAGAACATACCCACACCTTTATTAATAAAGGAGGACGCACTGGTACATTAGATTTCCGCTTTTTTACGGGTGCGCCTTTCAATGGATTAAAGGCATTTTTTACTACTTCTCAACTGTCATTACAAGATAAACTGCAAAATGCGATCGCTTTGGGTACTAGCCCCATAGTCCGAGGTTTGGTAGACTTCAACGGGGCGATGAAAACTATCCGTACCTTAGATAAAGTTAGCTTTGCAGAATGGTTCCGCAGTCATGGTGGTAGTGAAGGTAGTATCAAACGAATGTGGAATCCCATTGCGTATGCTTTGGGATTTATTGATTGTGACAATATTTCTGCCCGTTGTATGTTGACAATCTTCCAGTTTTTTGCGTCTAAAACTGAAGCTTCGATTATGCGAATGCTGGAGGGTTCACCAAATGAGTATTTGCACCAGCCTATCCTCAAATATTTAGAAGCGAGAGGCGCTCAAATTCATACCCGTCGCCAAGTCCGGGAAATTCAATTTACCGAATCAGGCGAACAAACTCACGTCACTGGTATAGCAGTTGCTGAAGGTGACACCACAGAAATTATTACGGCTGATGCTTACGTTTTTGCTTGCGATGTCCCAGGCATTCAGAGAATTTTACCCGAAGAGTGGCGTAAGTGGTCAGAATTTGACAATATATATAAGTTGGATGCTGTACCAGTCGCCACAGTACAGCTAAGATTTGATGGCTGGGTGACAGAACTGCAAGATGAAGCGCAACGCAAACAGCTAAATCATGCTGCGGGGATAGATAATTTGCTCTATACCGCCGATGCTGATTTTTCTTGTTTTGCTGATTTGGCTTTGACTAGTCCCAGTGATTATTATCGCCCTGGAGAAGGGTCTTTGTTACAGCTAGTACTCACACCGGGAGATCCTTTTATTAAACAAAGTAATGAGGCGATCGCGCAACACGTTCTCAAGCAAGTTCATGAACTGTTCCCCTCATCAAGAGAACTGAATATGACTTGGTATAGTGTCGTGAAATTGGCGAAATCTCTTTACCGGGAAGCACCAGGAATGGACCCTTACCGTCCTAACCAAAAAACTCCAGTGGATAATTTCTTTTTAGCAGGTAGTTATACTCAGCAAGATTACATCGACAGTATGGAAGGAGCAACTATATCTGGACGACGTGCGGCAAAAGTAATTTTAGAGAACGTCAAGAAATAACCCACCGCACTAGGCACACAAACCAAGCAAAGGAAGAAAAAAATGGCAGAGTGGTTAGAGCATAGTGTGCAGATTGAAGTAGAAGCTCCCATAGAATTAGTCTGGGGACTCTGGTCTGATTTAGAGCAAATGCCTCGTTGGATGAAGTGGATTGATTCTGTGAAAATTTCGCCAGAAAATCCAGATATATCTCTATGGAAACTCAGCACTAATGGTCTGGAATTTAAATGGCAATCCCGGATGCTGAAAGTTGTCAAACAGCAAATTATTCAATGGGAATCTGTTGATGGTTTGCCGAATCAGGGAGCAATTCGCTTTTACGATCGCCACGGTAGTACTATTGTCAAAATGACTATTTCCTATGCTATTCCTGGGCTGATTGGCAAAATTATGGATAATTTGTTTTTAGGTAGGGTAGTTGAGTCTACAATTCAAGCTGACTTAGAAAGGTTCAAAGAATATGCTTTGAATGTCAAGTCTGATAGCTAAAGCAGTTGTCTCACTACCCTCGGAAATTGAAACTATGCGGCGTTACACACTGTTGGTTGTGGTAGTGTATCGCCCGTAGCCTCATAAGCAATAATCAGAGATTCTAAGGCTTCAATGCCGTTGGCTACTGCTAATTGGTAAGTATCCCCATGAGTTCGCCATTCTTGTCCAGGAAAATCTGGAAATCCTACCAAGAAGCAATTATCTTCCTCTGACCATTGAATAATCATTTGGTATTTGAGATTACTCATCTTGTTTTCTCCCTTCGACCTTCTCAACTGCTTGTTTTATTTTCTTCTCTTGGTAGCGTTGAGCATCTGCTCCGTCTTTACCTGAAATCGTGATTTTTCCAGTATATAAGGGATGCACCCAGTTAGTATGACTTCCTTTACCTGGGATTTCTGTAAAACCAACTTGGCGAAGCATTTGCTTAAGTTCTCTAATTTTCTTAGGCATAATTTATAAGATTTAAATATAAGTTATCAAATAATTCATCAGTCTATTTGTATGTACCCTCAGCATTTTATATAGGCTGAGGGTGAATCACCTACGGTTTTGCCTTACCCTTCAATTTCTTCTCAGAATCAGAGGGTGGGTTGGAATCATCATCTCTAGCACAGGAGGCCATCAAGGCGGCAGGCAGAACTTTTTCCACATAAGGAAGACGGCATTCATCATGTCTAAAAGCAAAGACACCCCCTATTAGAATTACTACTAGAGGCGCAAGCCGGGAAATATTCAATTGTTTCATTATATTTAGTCGTTAATGTAAAATATACCAAAGCTGAGTAAGTCTCAGTCTAAATAAAGTATATCTGATTCTTAGTTAAAATTCCACTAAATGCTGAAAATTATTCTTAGTTTAGATTATAAAGCGCCAAAATGCTTAGATAAAAACACTTTCAGATTTCACACTGCAAACATTTTTTATTAAAATTATTGACGAGCAACATTACCTGTTAACAGAAATGCCTGTTTTCCTAACGAGAAATATCACTATACCTGTATCAAAGATTATTAACGCTTAGTATAAATTAGAATTTGTCAAGTCATATAAGCAGTACAATGAATTATATGATACTGATATTGATGAAATGGATCAAAACATTCTCCTACGGAATAATGTAAAGGTTTTCGGAGAAGGGCAAAAAACTTTGTTGTTCGCTCATGGGTTCGGTTGTGACCAGAATATGTGGCGCTTCATAACACCGTCTTTTGAGAATGATTATCGCATTGTCTTATTCGACTATGTAGGATCTGGGAAGTCTGATATTAGTGCCTACAATACTGAAAAGTACAGCAATCTCAATGGCTATGCCCAAGATATCCTCGATGTTTGTGCAGCATTGGCTTTGACGGAGGTGATTTTTGTCGGGCATTCTGTAAGTAATATGATTGGGATGCTTGCTGCTATCCAATCCCCTGATATCTTTGAGAAACTTGTTCTTGTCTGTCCTTCACCCTGCTATATCAATGACCTACCCAATTATGTGGGCGGGTTTGAGCGCCAAGATATAGAGGATCTGTTGGATATTATGGAAAAAAATTATATTGGCTGGGCGAGCTTTTTGGCTCCGATGGTGATGAAAAATGAGGATCAACCGGAACTAACTCAAGAGCTTGAAGCCAGTTTTTGTTCTACAGATCCTGTGATTGCTAGTTGTTTTGCCCATGCGACTTTTTACTCTGATAACCGCAGTGACTTACCCAAGATGAAAGTACCTTCACTAATTTTACAATGTGCTGAAGATGCGATCGCACCAACAGAGGTTGGACATTACTTACACCAACACTTACCTGACAGCACATTGCAACTGATGAAGGCTACGGGACATTGCCCACATCTGAGCCATCCACAAGAAACCATTCATCTAATTAAAGAGTATCTGAAAGACTGCTGATAAGACGTGATTGACCTACTCCAGTGACTGACCAAATAAACGACCTACTCAACACTGCGCCCTGTGGCTTCCTGTCGTTTATTGACGATGGTACTATCGTTATGGTGAATACCACGCTGCTGGAATTACTCGGATATGAAGCAGATGGACTGCGGGGACAGAAAATAGAGTCAATTCTCCCAATTGCTAGCCGCATTTTTTATCAAACTCATTTTTTCCCGATCCTGAAACTACATGGTAAAGCGGAAGAAATATACTTCTCTTTGAGATCAAAACAGGGAAATAATATACCTATTCTTGTTAACGCTGTGCGTCGGGAAAATGCCGGAAGTTTTATCAATCACTGTATATTTATCCCTATCCACCAACGTATCCAATATGAAGATGAACTGCTTCAGGCCAAGAAAGTAGCAGAGGCGGCTATCCGCGCTCAAAAGCAAGCCGAAATTGCTCTGCGACAACAATATGAACAAGCTATATTACTTCGAGACATTACCCAACGGATAAATCAAGCCCTGGATTTAGCTAACATTTTTGAGAATGCGGCTCAGAAGATCCGTGAATTAATTCACGCTGATAGAGTAGGCATTTTTCAATTCTGTGTCGCAGGTGACTATAAAGATGGTGAATTTGTCTCTGAATCTGTACTTCAGGGATTTAATTCTAACTTAAGGGTAAGAATTCACGATCATTGCTTTGATGAAAAGTATGTCAAATACTATCAGCAAGGTAGAATTCAAGCTTTAGATGATATTGAGAATGCTGGACTTACAGAATGCCACCGCATAACTTTAGCACAATTGCAAATTAGAGCCAATCTGATTGTGCCGTTGCTGAGTTCTGAAAACAATTTGTGGGGCTTTTTATGTATTCATCAATGTTCGGCTCCCCGACATTGGCAAGAAATCGAGATTGAATTTATTAAACAAATTGCTATACAGTTAACTATCGCTATTCAGCAAGCAGACCTTTTTCAGAAGCGGCAACAGGCAGAAGCTAGACTGAGACAGAGCAATGAAGACCTATCCCTTGCTACTAGTCTTTTAGAAAAACTGGTTAACATTGATGGGTTAACGCAAATTGCCAATCGGCGCTGTTTTGACAATCGCTTACAACAAGAATGGCAGCGACTATATCGAGAACAGCAACCGCTATCTTTACTATTATTTGATGTTGATTATTTTAAACGCTATAACGATTCTTATGGTCATCAAATGGGTGATCATTGTCTGATTGAACTTGCTCAAGCAGTGCAGCAGGTGGTGTGCCGTTCAACAGATTTGGTGGCTCGCTACGGTGGGGAAGAATTTGTGATTATTTTACCTAATACTGATGTTGAAGGAGCGATCGCGATCGCTCAACGGATTCATGCTGCTATTCAAGCATTAGCCATACCTCACCAAGCCTCTGAGGTAAGTGATACCGTGACTGTGAGCCTTGGTATTACTAGTCAGATACCCACTTCTGAAACATTCCCAGCCAACTTGATCGCGCAAGCAGATCAAGCACTCTATCATGCTAAACAACATGGACGCAATCAGTCTGTGATTCTCTGTTAAAGAAGCATAAAGATCCCCGACTTCTTCAAGAAGTCGGGGATCTGAACCTTTCGAGATATTAAAAAATTACCAAGTCGGATCACTATACAAATTAATGATCATTTCCTCACACCCTGATGATACTGAGGAAATACAAGCACGAATGACATCTCCATTCTCCAGTTCTACTGTGCAAGCGTGACAAGAACCCATAAGACAACCGGTGGGAATCAGCACTCCAGCCCGTTCTGCTACATCTAACAGAGGTTCTCCCACTTGGGCATCAACAGTAATATCATCTGGCAAAAAGCGGACGCGAATACTCATGAAACATTAAGGTAAAAAGGGCGCTAAGTTTAAATGGGTTTCAATTTCTGTAGCGAGGTAATCTAAAATCTGTTCTCGTTGTTCCCGATAGTTAGAAACACCAGTGGGCAAAGATTTCAAGCCTCGTTGTTGACGCAAGCGATTTAACCAAGCACGTCGCCAAGGGCCATTGTCAAAAAGTCCGTGGAGATATGTACCCCAAATAGACTGACAATTATCCACTAACCCCAAGTTAACATCATCAAATAAAGGTTGGAAGGCTGGCTTATCTCCTTGGTCTTCTAAACGCGATCGCCCTTGGTGGATTTCAAAGCCATTCACTGGTAAACCCATCTGGGGATAATTGGAACTAACTTGGCGCTGACGGGCTATTTTCTGTCCGGTAATGACTGTTCTAATTGGTAACAGATTTAACCCCTGAAATCTGCCGGCTTGTCCTTCTACTCCTTCTGGATCTGCGATAATTTGCCCCAGCATTTGGTAGCCACCGCAAATACCCAACACTGTACCACCAGAGGCTGCATAATTTTTAATCGCTTCTGCCATACCAGTTTTTTGCATCAGTAGCAAGTCGGTAATTGTGGTTTTTGACCCTGGGATAATTACGGCATCGGGATGTCCTAATTCCTGCTTGAGACCAAGGAATTTTACTGCCACACTTGGTTCTGACTCCAAAGGGTCAAAATCAGTAAAGTTGGCAATTCTCGGCAACCGGATGACGGTGATATTGAGGTCAGCAGTAGATTTGTATGAGTTACGTTCTAGCAGATCCAGGGAGTCTTCGGCGGGAAATACTTCTTGAAAATAAGGAATGACACCAACCACGGGGATACCAGTTCGTTCTTCTAACCATTTTATCCCCGGTTCTAAGATTGATCGCTGTCCCCGGAATTTGTTAATTACTACACCTTTAATTAAAGCCCGTTCTTCTGGTTCTAATAACTCCAGAGTGCCGACTACATGGGCAAAAGCACCACCACGATCAATGTCAACGACTAATATTGTTGGTGCATTCAAATATTTTGCGATCCGCATATTAGTTAAGTCGCGGTGCTTGAGGTTAATCTCCGCCGGACTACCTGCGCCTTCACAGACTAGCAGATCAAATTCTGTAGATAAATGTTTGAGAGATTCTTCTATTGCTTGCCAACCAATATCAAAGTATTGTTCGTAATAATCTGAAGCTTTGACTCTGCCTACTGGTCTACCTTTAATAATGACCTGGGATGTCATGTCTCCTTGGGGTTTGAGTAAAATCGGGTTCATTTCTACCCAAGGAACAACACCAGCCGCCCAAGCTTGTACTGCTTGAGCATAACCAATTTCTCCCCCGCTAGAAGTAACATAAGCATTCAAAGCCATATTTTGGCCTTTAAAGGGAGCTACTCGCCAACCACGGCGCGATAAAATGCGACAAATAGCTGTGCTTATCAGTGATTTCCCTGCGTGGGATGTTGTTCCCACTACCATAATTGCTTTCATAATTCGTAATTCGTAGTTCGTAATTCGTAATTCGTAATATTTCCTATGGCTAACGCCACGCTGCGCTATCGGAAACGCTAGGCGAACGTAGTTCGGAGGAGCTTCGCTCTAAGCGCAGCTGTGCCGCAGGCTTTACGTAATTCGTCATTGAGCCGACCGGAGGCTAGTCGGAGTAATATTAGACCACTGCACGCTACGGTGGGTTGGCGGAGTTTTGGCGGTAGTAATTCGTAATTAAAAAGGTAGTCTAAACCAGTAAATTAGGGCATTATATAGGCGATCGCTCCAGGAAGGACTAGACCAATTTTTGCCCTGGAATTGTTCCAGCAATTGATGTCCTAAAGGAGTTAAGCGAAAAGCATCGGTAATTCCTTGACCATCAACTTCTCGCCGCAAAACACCAACTTGGATCAACCAGCCCAAATCATTATCGCACGCCAATTCTGATAAAGGGCGTTTGGTATAGCCATGCTTGATACCTTTTTCCATAGCGATCGCACCTAAAGCCACACTCTCCTGACGCATTGCTTCAAACAGAACCAGATTGAAGGGAGAACAGACAAGCGATCGCTTCGCCCTTGTTACTGTACTGCTGGTATAAAAAAACGTGTTCGGATTTTGAGAATTAATATTTGTCATTGGTCATTAGTAATTGGTCATTAGTCATTAGTCATTGGAAAGTTACCGTCTTCTCTCCCCTGCACCCTGCCTCTTATCCCCCTGCCTCTTCTCTCAGTCTCTAGTAATACTTTTTCCAGTAAGTTATTTAAATATTGTAAATTATTGTAAAATTTCAAAGTTATCAATTTAAAACAGGAAAGGTTCATTATGCCTCTAGCAGTTGGTACAGATGCACCTGCATTTACCGTCAAAGATACTAACGGCAATACAGTTTCATTATCTAGTTTCGCTGGAAAAACAGTTGTTTTGTATTTTTATCCCAAAGATGACACCCCAGGCTGCACCAAACAAGCTTGTAGCTTCCGGGATGCCCAAGCTCAATATTCAGGTAAAGATGTAGTAGTGCTGGGAGTCAGCGCGGATGATGAAGCTGCTCATCAGGCGTTCACTCAAAAATATAATCTAAATTTTCCTCTGTTGGCTGACACCAACCAAAGTTTAATCAAAGCTTATGATGTCGATGGCGGTGGTTACGCCAAGCGTGTTACTTACGTAATTGACCCTAACGGCAAAATCGTTCATGTTGACGCTAGTGTAAATACCACTACTCATGCTAGTGATATTTTAGCTGCACTTGGTCTGTAGTTTTTAGATTTTGAATTGACCTCAACTCCGCCCAAATTAAGTTCGGGGTTGAGGTTTTGAGATGAAATTTACAAAAATTTAGCGTCAGCGTTAAAGAATTCAGAGGGCTTTACGCATCACGAATCGTAATAGAGTATAAATTATAAATTATTATTTTTTAGATAACCTGTATAATTTTATTGATAATATATTCTATTAATACTCAAATAAATACTAGAAACTATTGCAAATAATAATCATCTAAATGGGAGTTTTTAAGTTGTGGTTTCCAGCGCGATCTGCTTGCAGCAGCGCTTCGCTATCGCCAAAAGCTTTCATCGGCGAATTGCGGTTACGGATACTGAGCGATCGCCTATTTCTCGCCGCATTTCTTCTCTGTATCGGACTGCTCCTAGTCACAGGAATGTCCCTATCATTTGGTGCAGTGGCTATGACTCCCAATCAGTTGTGGTTAGCACTGATCCGTCAAGGTGATCAACTCCATCAAACAATTCTCTCTAACTTCCTTTTCGGTTATACTGTTTTACCCAACCCTGATTTAAGACCTGAAACAGTAGATAGTTATGAACTCGGTATCAGAGCCAACTATCCCCAAGCCAGTCTGAGTCTCACAGGCTTTTATAATCGCTACGACAACTTTATTGAAACCGTCGGACTTGGCCCTGATAATAGAGGACTTTTGGAATTCCAATCCCAAAATATTCAAGGAGCAAAAATTTACGGTTTAGAAGCTAGAGGAGAATATCGCTTTAAAGAATCCTTAGACGGTTTGAGCTTATTTGGAACCTTAGCCTATGCGGTAGGCGACAACTTAGAAACAGACCAACCCTTAGATTCAGTAGATCCTTTTAAAGCCATTGTGGGGTTGCGTTATCGTTCACCCGCAGAAATTTGGGGTGCAGAATTAACTACTACCTTGGTAGCGGCTAAAGATAGAGTCAGTAATGAAAACTTCTTTAAACCCCAAGGCTATACAACTGTTGATTTACGAAGTTTTTACAACTTTAATGAAAATACTACTTTAAATCTGGGTATTTTCAACTTGTTTAATCAGCGATATACAGAATGGTCTACCGTGCGGGGAGTGAATAACGATAACGCTTTCTTAGACCTATATACCCAGCCAGGAATTAACTTTTCAACCAGTTTGAGTGTACGCTTTTAGGAGAGTACCTGGCAACAAAGGTATAATTCGCTCTTAGTTGTGCTTTAGCGCTAAAGCGCAACTACAAACCATGATCATAACTACAAATCAATCTTATGTATCAAAAAAAAATTATTTTGAGTTTAGCACTCTTATTAAGTTTATTCTTAAGCGCTTGTAATAATCCCACATCGCAACGGGAGCAACGCGATTTTGTGAAGTCGGAGAAAAAACAAGCGATCGCAAAAACT